>JBAYGL010000529.1:0-3472 GCA_041666725.1 Limisphaerales bacterium | reverse complement strand
TGCGCAGCGCGCCTTGAAAGAGCGTCTGCTGCTCGGCGAACGCGGCACGCCGCCGGGCGTTGCCGGTCTGAATCTCGACGACCTCGCCCGTCTCGGCGTCCTTCAACACGAGACGGCCCAGCGCGGGGAGTTCGAGTTCGTAACGGTCGGTGATCTGCACGGCCACGAGGTCGTGGCGGCGGTGCGCCTGTCGCAGCGCGACCTGTGTGGCGGGCGCGAGCGGTTCGGCGGCGGGCAGCGGCGCGACGGTCATCTGCCCGCTGCCGAAGCGCACCGGCGTGCGCGCTTCGAGGAAGTCCGACAGCACCACGACCACGGACTTGTGCGGCAGCATCCGGCTGACGAAGTGCAGCGCGCCGGGCAGGTCCGTGCCATGGCGTTTCGGTTCGAAGAAGAGGATTTCGCGGATGACGCGCAGCACGTGGCGGCGGCCCTTGCGCGGCGGGATGAACTTCTCCACCTCATCGCTGAACAACACGAGGCCGACCTTGTCGTTGTTGCGGATCGCCGAGAACGCAAGCACGGAGGCGATTTCCGCTGCCAGCTCGCGCTTGGACTGCTCGCCGGAGCCGAAGAGGCCGGAGCCGCTGAGGTCCACGACGAGCATCACCGTCAACTCGCGCTCCTCGACGAACTTCTTGATGAACGGGTGGTTCATCCGCGCCGTGACGTTCCAGTCAATCGCGCGCACGTCGTCGCCGGGCTGATACTCGCGCACCTCGTCGAAGTTCATGCCCTGGCCCTTGAAGACGCTGTGATACGCGCCGGACACGGACTCGGACACGAGCCGGTTCGTGCGGATCTCGATCTGGCGGATCTTTTTCAGGAGCTCTCGCGGTATCATGATTCAAAACGCGAAATAGTAACTCTTCACCGTCGTGCCGCGGTCCACATGCCAGTCGCCAAACCCGGATTGGCGCAACAGCAGATAGCGCACTTCCCGTCCGTCGGGCGGCGTCTTGCCGTCCACCCGGAAATCAACCTCGGCGACCGCCTGCATCAAGGTGCCGCGCACGGTGATGGAATGGATGGTGATGTTGCGCGCAGCCTCGCTGGCGGCGGCGAGCTTTTGCAACTCTTCACGGCTCAACTTGTCCGCCCCGTTCGGAGCGAATGCAGCCGTGATCCGGCGTTCCTGCTCCGCTTGCAGGTAGCGCAAGACCGGCTGCTTGAACCGCTCGGCGAGACCGTCCTGCGGCCAGTTGATGCCATACAGCAGCGTGGCGGCGACCGCCGACACGAGCGTCAGCAGGGCCTTCCAGCCTTTGATTGGCAGTTTTGGCGTCACGTCTGGCGGTGGAATTTGTCGACGAAAACAGAATGCGACTGTGGTCGCCCCGTCGCGGCGTGGCGCAGCGAAGGTGTAGAATCCAGCCGCAACGCTTTGGAGCAATCCCAACGGGATTGTGTCATCCAGCCCGGGGTTGCGACGCAGGAGCTACCCTGGGTGAAAGGAATTAAATCACCTCCAACCCCAGCGGGGTTGTGGCAAATCCCACGCGCGGCGGACGAAAACGGAATGGCCGCAACCGCGTTGCGGTTGGTGATGCTGGCGGGGCGATGACCCAGGGTGGCTCGTTCCTCGCAACCCTGGGCTTTGGGACGGAATCCCTTTGGGATTCGAATCCGGTCGCGCTCTGGGGCGAGCGGAGCGCGGCGGTCACGGCGCTTCAACGTGCGTATGGAATTGAGCGCCGGATTTGTTTCGGATGCCGCGGCGGTGGGTGCGGTGAAGCGGGCTGAAGCCCGCACCCCGGCCGCAAACCCGGTCACGTGACGACTCGTGCGAATCTCGGTCTGACGGAACTTCTTGGGCAGCTCGCGAGGGATCATGCGAAAGGATTTTTCTACATCAGGAGCTCTGCCAATTCCCTGAAACTGGTTGCAGCGCTCACTCGCTTTCGGAGGACTTTAAAATCGCCACGTGAAGGCCAGCCACTCCAGCGTTTGAATGACCTTTCGATGAGTCCCTTGACATCTTCCAGCGAGAATTTGATCGGCCCTTCAGTGAAGTTGAGCCGAACTCTAAGTTTTTGATTCAGGAAGATGTTGTAGCCCCAGAATGGCCCGACACTATGCAGCTTGCTGGCTCCATGCACTCTGTAGCCGTCGCCCCGAGAGTCAATGAGGAGCAAGTCGTCAAACATTCCGTTTTTTAAACCTGCTGCCGTTGTGGTGGTGAGGCCTGCCTCGCTATCGCGAACTCGAACGAAATCTCGGTCGAAACACAAAACTGGAAACGAGAGATGGGTAGCGCTTACCTCAATCTCATTTCTCTTTTGGAGCAGGCTGATTTTCACGGCGCGGCTAGCTCATCAAAATCTTCTGGGTCACCATCTCACTGGTCTTGCCCTCGCCAGCGTTCAAGGCTCCTCGACTCCCAAGTCCCGGCAAATCTTTCACGCAAGGATCGTGGCTTCCTCGTAATCATTCTGCGCCGCCTTCCGCGCATCGTCGCGGTTGAATTCCAGCGCTTCGCTCAACGCCGAGCGCAGGTTCTTCAACAACTCCGCCTTCGTCTTGCCCTGGCAGTTCACACCGGGGATTTCCTCAACCCAGCCGATCCACCAGCCGTCGTCCTTTTTAATCACGGCGTTAAACTTGTTCTTCATAGTCTTGAAGTTAGCGGATTTCACGGCACCGGCAATTCATCAAAAATCTTCTGGATCACGATCTCGCTGGTCTTGTCCTCCGCCTCGGCTTCGTAGGTGATGGCCACGCGGTGGCGCAGCACGTCCATGCCGATGCTCTTCACGTCCTGCGGCGTCACGTAGCCGCGGCCCTTGAGGAAGGCGTAGGCCTTTGCGGCGAGCGTGAGCGAGATGGTCGCGCGCGGCGAGGCACCGAGCTGGATGAAGTCCTTGACGTTGATCTTGTATTTGGCCGGGTCGCGCGTGGCGCACACGAGGTCCACGATGTAGTCCTTCACCTTGTCGTCCACGTAGATGTCGTTGATGACCTGGCGCGCGGCGAGAATGGTCTTGGCCTCGACGACCGGCTGCGCAGACGGCAGGCCGCTGGTGCGGGCCATGAGGTCCAGGATCAGCCGCTCCTCCTCGCGCGTCGGGTAGCCGATCTTGAGCTTCAACATGAAGCGATCCACCTGCGCCTCGGGCAAGGGATACGTGCCTTCCTGCTCGATGGGGTTTTGCGTGGCGAGCACGAGGAACGGTTCCTCCAGCTTGTAGCTTTGGTCGCCGATGGTGACCTGTTTTTCCTGCATCGCCTCGAGCAGCGCGCTTTGCACCTTGGCGGGCGCGCGGTTGATTTCGTCGGCAAGGACGAGGTTGGCGAAGATCGGGCCTTTGCGCGTGGTGAAGCCGCCGGACTGCGGGTTGTAAATCTGCGTGCCGATGACGTCGGCGGGCAGCATGTCCGGCGTGAACTGGAGCCGGGAGAACTTCACGTTCAGGCACGACGCGAGGGATTTCACCGAGAGGGTCTTCGCGAGGCCGGGCACGCCCTCGAGCAG
>JBAYGL010000528.1:0-3475 GCA_041666725.1 Limisphaerales bacterium | reverse complement strand
TCTGCCTGAAAATCGCCGTGGCGCTGCTCAAACTCTGCGGGCGTCCCTCCCGGCCGGGCTGGCAGCGCAGCCACCGCCCGCCCACCTTGACCGGACGATGAACCCCGAACGCCAGAGCGCCCAGCTCATGGAAGCCCCAGCGCCACAATCCCGACACGGGAAGGCTGCGGCGCGCGCTGGCGGGGTCGCGGACACAGACCTTGCCGACGAACAGGTGGAAAACCCTGTTGGTGGACAATGCTTCGACACCGGGGGCGGAGTTCCGCCGCCCCGAGAGTTCGCGCCGCGAATCTGCGCGTCGCCTGCGAACCGCAGTCTGGCCTCGCTTCGGCGCGAAGACGCCATCTCGCGGAGGGGCATGCGACGCACATCAGATGTGGGCGGGCAGTTTGAGGGATAACCATTGATATGAACATGAGCATAGCTGCAAAAGCGATGACGTTGCTCCGCTTGGTGGCGCGCGGGGACTGGCAGACCGTCCGCAGCCGTTGGTTGTATAACACCGCCACCCGGCGGGCGGGCCGTCACGGAGGAAAATCCTTTGTCCATCACGACATGGGTTATCCCGCAGTCTGCCATCCCGACTGGGTGGATTCGCTGGACCAGTTTTGCAACATGGCCGGAGATCACTGGGAGGCCGCCCTGCTGCGGGACTGGCTCCGCCCGGGGGATGCGGCGATAGATGCAGGCGCGAATCTGGGCCTGTATTCCTTCGCCCTGGCCGACCGCGTCGGGCAGCAGGGCCGGGTGCTGGCGGTGGATGCAGACTTGTTCATCATCGAAAAGCTGCGTGCGGCGGCGCAGTTGCTCGACGCGACGCAGATCAAGCCGCTGCACGCGGCGGTGGCAGACCAAACCGGGACGCTGACCTTCTACGTTCGTTCCGACCGCTTTTCGACGGCAGAGCAATCACTCGTGCCCAGCGAGGGGACCAGGGGTGCATGCAGGGCTGTCGCGACGCCCGCGCTGACGATTGCCGACCTGATACGCGAGCTGGACAGGCAAGCCGACCTGGCCTTGATCAAGGTCGACATCGAAGGGGCCGAGGCGATGGCGTTCCGCACGGTGCCGGCGGATTTGCTCCGGGAGGACGGCCCGTTCTGGCTGGTGGAAATCCATCCCGGCGCGCTGGCGAGATTTGGCGCGACGCCGGCTGATATTGTGAAGTGCTTCCCCATGTCCAGCTTTGAGCTTTGGTTGCTGCCCAAGCACCCCCTGGCCCATGTGACCGAACCGCTCAAGCTTCGCCGTCTGACCGAGAGCGAGTTGTTCGCTGAATCCCTGTATTACAATCTGCTGGCGGTGCCGCGAGGCCAACGCTGGCGCGAACGGCGGCTGGGCCTGAAAAAATATCTTCCGCTGGACACATGAGTGATCCCCGGACCTGCGGCTTTGTTTACGTCGCCACCGGCGCAGCCTATCTCCCGGAGGCGCTCCATTCCGCCGCGACGCTCCGGCAACACCACCCGGACCTGCCCATCTGCCTTGTCACGGATTGTCCGCCGGCCGGGCTGGGACCGTTCACGGAGATTCGCCGGCCCGTCGGGCCGGTGGAGCACAAGCCGATTGACAAGCTGCTGGCTTACGAAGCGCCTTACGAACGCATCATCTTCCTGGACACGGACACGCACGTCCTGGACGACCTGACGCCGATCTTCCGTGTGCTGGAGTGCTTTGACCTGGCGCTGCTGCAGGACGTGAACCGGGGCTGGAACTACGAGCTGCCCGATGTGCCGCTGGCATTTTCAGAATTCAACACCGGTGTCGTCGCCTTCCGCAAGAGCGACGCGACAAGGCAGTTCTTCCGTGACTGGCATGCAAACTACGTGAGTCTGCGGGCGGAGCTGAACCTCATCAGCGACCAGCCATCCTTCCGTCGCACGCTTTTCCATTCGCCTCTGAGGGTCGCCCCCCTGCCCAGCGAATTTCATTTTCTCGGCGACTATCCCAACGCCACCCTGTGGAAGGTGCGGCTCATCCACGGGCGGGGGAATTACGATCGCGTCGAGATGCAGGTCAACGAGATGCTGGGGCTGCGCTCCTACGTTCCGGAACTGGGCGTTTTTCCGGCCTATCGGGGACGCCGGCATTTGTTCAGGAACTTGCTGCGGTTTTGTGGGCGCGCCATCCGTTTGCTGGTGTCTGGCGGGGAGAGTGTAACCGCCAAGCACCCTTCCAACTGGTGGTTGGGAGAGGGCAGGCCCGTCCCTCGTGATGGTGCCCCCCGGACATGACCGCTACTCCGGAAATCACACTCCAGATCAACCTTTGCGCTGGCGACCTCGCCTACGCGGAGCAGACCGTGCCGGCGCTCATCGCGACGCACCGGCCCGATGTGCGCGAGGTGCTCGTGATCGCGGATGCCTGCCGTCCCCAGTCCACGCCGGTCTTGCACAGTCCCGGCCGCTTTCCCGCCGGCCCGTTTGAGGAGAGAATCAACCGGCTTCGCGCCTTGTGCGCGCGGTGGCGGGCGGAGAGGCTGGTGGATCGGGTCGAGTTTCTGGAGCCGGACCGTGAGAGCATCCGCAACTTGAACCGCAAATACTGCGGACGGGCCACATCGTGGTCGCACGATCATCTCGGCCACGCCTTCTCCGCTTACTTCGCCGGCTGGGAGCACGCACGCACCCGCCACGTGCTGCACTTCGACGCGGACATTCTCCTCCATCAAGCCCCGGGTTACAGCTGGCTGCGCGCCGCCCTGGCAGTTCTTGAAGACAATCCGAAATTGCTCGCTGCCAGTCCCCGCATCGCTCCGCCGCTGGCGGAGGCCGCCGGTCCGATGGTGGACCTGCGCATGCCCGGCAACGGCTGGCAATCCACCTGGCGGCTCACACCGGAGAAGCAAGGCTGGCATAGCGAGTGGTTCAGCACGCGGTGTCATGTCATGGACCGCGAGCGGCTGGCGGAATTGCTTCCACTGCGGTCGCATCGTGGACGAAAAGTGGAGGCATGGAGCGATCTTCTTAACCGCTGGCTGTTTCCTCTATATGACGCGCGGGCCTGGCTCACGGAGGAACCGGTGCGCGGCTGGCGCTGGTTCGCAGATCGTGTGGCGCGTCGGATCGCCCAACGCGTCATACCGCCATTTCCCCTGCCACCAGAGGTGCTTTTGAACGAGCATGCGCTTCAAACGGGCAGGGAATGTTTTTACCTGGGCGATCCCCGTGCCTGGTATATCCACCCCGACACCAAGCCTGCGGCGTTTGTCGAGCTGCTGCCCAAGTTGCTCACGGGTGCCCGCGAAGGGATCGTGCCGCCTGCGCAACGCGGCTTCACCGGGGTGCGTTTCGAGGACTGGCGAGGGTCGTCACTTTCCCCCGCGACATGAGCAGTCTCACGCAGCAGCTTGGACTGGGCCGGGCCACCTATCTCCTCTGGCACCTGCCGCGCAGCAAGGTGCTGGAAAGCTGGCGCGTCGGTGGTCCTGTGGTGCAGTGGCGCACGGAGCGGGGGCGTCGCGAGATGGAGGCTG
>JBAYGL010000527.1:0-3476 GCA_041666725.1 Limisphaerales bacterium | reverse complement strand
GGAGCTTGGGATTTGGTGCCTCCTGAACATGTCCGTCTCCGCCACAACCTCCGCTCCCCTCGCCGTCCACGTCCGCGCCGTGACGAAGACCTTCGGCACCGGCGAGGCCGCCGTGCCCGCCCTCAAGGGCGTGGATTTCAACGCACGGCTGGGCGAATTGCTCATGATCGTCGGGCCGAGCGGCTGCGGGAAGACGACGCTCCTCTCCGTCATCGCAGGCACGCTGAACTTCGATGGCGGCGAGATTGATGTATTCGGCTCGTCACTCCACGCGATGAAGCCGCGCCACATCACAGAGTTTCGCAAGCGCCATGTCGGCTTCATCTTCCAGCAGTTCAACCTCATTCCCACGCTCTCGTGCATCGAGAACGTCAGCGTTCCCCTGCTCATCAACGGCGCGTCCCGCCGCGTTGCAGAGCAGAAGGCCGGAGCCCTGCTCGACCAGCTTGGCCTGCAGGGGCGCGGACACGACCGGCCCACAAACCTCTCCGGAGGACAGCAGCAGCGCGTGGCCATCGCCCGCGCCTTGGTGCATGAGCCGCGTCTCGTCATCTGCGACGAGCCGACCAGCGCCCTCGACAAGGACACCGGCGGCCACATCATGGATCTGCTCCGAGAGGTCGCGCGCCACCCCGACCGCAGCGTCATCGTCGTCACCCACGACAACCGCATCTTCAAATACGCCGACCGCCTGACCGAGATGGAGGACGGCCGTGTGCAGCGCGTGCATGATCAGGTGGGGAACCCCGATTTGAGCGAATGAAAACCCGGTTCAACGCAAAGGCGCAAAGACGCAAAGGCGCAGAGACTGAGACAAACCTGTTGCTGGCCTGTCCTCTCGCTCGTCATGGCTTTTCTTTGCGTCTCCGCGCCTTTGCGTCTTTGCGTTAAATCTGATTCACCATGCTCATCTTCCGCCAGCTCACCTTCTACATCGCCATCGCCGGCTTCGTCGGCGTGTTTTTGCTCGTGAAGCAGATGCAGCAGCGGCCGCCCGCACCGCCGCCGGCGGTCGAGCCCGCCCGCTCGCCCTTCCCTGCGTCCGTTGCCGCCACGGGCATTCTCGAATCCGTCCGGGAGAACGTCAAAATCGCCACGCCAAAGGCCGCCTTGATCCACAAGGTCGCCGTCGAAGTCGGCTCCAAGGTGAAGGCCGGTGACATCGTGCTCCAGCTCGATGACCGTGAGGCCCGCGCCCGGCTCAACACCCTCCGCGCCCAGCTCGAAGCCCTGCGCGCCGCGCTTCAGGCGGACCGCGTCATGCAGGCCGACGCCGCCGACCAGCTCGCACGTGCGGAGAAACTTTCCAGGGACAACGTCATCTCCGTGGACGAGCGCAAGCGCCGCGAGTTCGGCGCGCAGAACTGGGATGCACGCATTGCCAGGAGCGAGGCCGAACTGAAGGCCATGGAGGCGCAGATCGCCCAGTCTCAGACCGAATTGGACATCCTCACCGTCCGTGCGCCGCGCGACGGCACCATCCTTCAGGTGAACGTCCGCGCCGGCGAGTTCGCCGGCACCACGCCGCTGGAGCCGTTGATCGTGCTTGGCGAGGTTGAGAAGCTCCAGGTGCGCGCCGAGGTGGACGAGCAGAACGCGCCGCTCGTGGAGCCCAACCGGCCCGCCGTCGCCTACCTGAAGGGCGACACGATGCGCGAGCTGCCGCTGCGTTTCCTGCGCATCGAGCCCTTCGTCATTCCCAAGCGCTCGCTCACCGGCGACAGCGCCGAGCGCGTGGACACCCGCGTGCTGCAGATCATCTTCGAGCTGGACCGCCCCGAAGTCCCGCTCTATGTCGGCCAGCAGGTGGATGTGTTCATCGAGCGCACGCCGACGCAGCCCATCTTCCAACCCACAACGCCACCCGCCAAGCAATGAACCTTGAAGGAGCCGCCCCGAGCAGGCTCACTCTCCCACGCACATGAAACGCATCATCCTGTTACCCGCTGCCATTCTGCTGCCCGTGCTGTCGCCCGCCGCCGACCGGCCCGCCGTTACGAACGCCGCGCCGCTCAAGGCGACAAACACGGTCTCGTGGCCCACCACGCCGTTCTCGCTCAAGGACGCCGTGGACGTGGCGCTGCGCCAGAACAGCGCCGTGCTCAAGAGCCAGTCCGACCTGGAGGCCGTCTATGGGGTCGTCGCCCAGACCAAGTCCATTCAGCTGCCCAAGGTCGGCATGTCGGCGAGCCACACGCTCACCGATCAGGGAGCGATCGAGCAGTTTCCCTTCGGGGCCGGCATCAACACGCCAGACCAGAGCTGGGGTGTCCGTGTTCAGATCACCCAGTCCATCTACGAGGGCGGAAAAATCGAGTCGGCCCTGCGCACCGCCGCCCTCACGCGCGACCAGGCGATACTCCAGCATCAGACCGTCATCGCCGACACCGTGCTCGCCGTGCGCGTCAATTACGACGACGTCCTGCTGGCCGCGCAGCAGATCGTCGTGCAGGAGGCGAGCATCGAGCTGTTGAAGAAGGAGCTGCTGGACAACCAGCGCCGCTTCGAGGCCGGCACCGTGCCGCGCTTCAACGTGCTGCGCGCGGAAGTGGAACTCGCCAACGCCCGGCCCAAGCTCATCCGCGCCCGCAACGCGCTTCGCATCGCGAAGAACAACCTCGCCAACCTCCTCGGCTATGACGTGCCGCGCACGGTGGTGGAGGACATCCCGCTCCAGCTGGCCGGCAGGCTCGAAGCCGACCCGACCCCCATCGAACTGCCGGTCGCGCTCGCCAGGGCACTGGAACAGCGCACCGAACTCGCCTCGCTGCGGAAGGCGGAGCGCCTGCGGAAGGAGGCCATCCTGAACGCCGAGGCAGGCCGCAAGCCCAGCGCACAAATCGTCGCCGGCGTGGGCTCGCACAGCTCGCGTTACAGCCAGCATCTGACCCGCGACATCTCCGGCTGGGACATCGGCTGGCAGGCCAGCTGGAACATCTTCGACGGCTGGCTGACGAAGGGCAAGGTGGCCGAGGCCACCGCACTGCACCGCAAGTCGCAGGAGGACATCGACGACATCTCGCGCCGCATCGAACTCGACGTGCGCACCGCCTACTCAAACTTCATCGAGGCGAAGGAAGTTTTGGAATCACAGAAGAAGGTGCAGGAACAGGCCGAGGAAGCCCTGCGCCTGGCCAATGCCCGCACCGAGGCGGGCACCGGAACGCAGCTCGACGTCCTCAACGCACAAACCGCGCTGACCGAGGCGCGCACGACGCAAATCACGGCGCTGCACGACTACTCCGTCGCCCGCGCCCGGCTGGAGCGCGCGATGGGCGTGACGCTGAAGGTCGAAGCCAAGTAATACCGACTACGTGTGAAGGTTGGTGGAACTGGCACCGGCGGCCAGTTGCTCCTTCTCCCTTCGCGGAGCGAGGGGAGAAGGTGGCCGCAGGCCGGATGAGGGGAGCGGCCACTTGTGCCGACGAAGCCAACCCCTCACCCCGGCCCTCTCCCCTTGCTCCGCAAAGGGAGAG
>JBAYGL010000526.1:0-3489 GCA_041666725.1 Limisphaerales bacterium | reverse complement strand
TTGCGCGCGGCCTTGCGGATGAGCGAGGCGAGTTCGCGGTCGAGCTGGCGGCAGCCGGCCTCGCGTGTGTAATCGTTCGCCAGCTTGCGGATGGTGGGATCTGGAATTTTGACCAGCTTCGACTTCACGCCATGCTCGGCGAGCTGGCGCGGGAGCAGATGGCGGCGCGCGATGTGAACCTTTTCCTCCAGCGTGTAGCTGGGCAGCTCGATGACTTCGAGACGGTCGCGCAGGGCGGGGAGGATGGGGTCGAGCCAGTTCGCCGTGGTGAAAAAGAGGACGTGCGAGAGGTCGAAGGGCACGTCCAGGTAATGATCCATGAACGCGCCGTTCTGCTCGGGGTCGAGCACTTCGAGCAGCGCGGCGGACGGATCGCCGCGGAAATCCGCGCCGACCTTGTCAATCTCGTCCAGAAGGATGACGGGGTTGCGGCTCTCGATGCGGCGAAGCGTCTGGATGATCCGGCCCGGCATCGCGCCGACGTAGGTGCGCCGGTGGCCGCGAATCTCCGCCTCGTCCCGCATGCCGCCGAGGGAGATGCGCGCGAACTTTCGGCCCAGGGCATCGGCAACGCTGCGGCCCAGCGAAGTCTTGCCCACGCCGGGCGGGCCGACGAGGCAGAGGATCGGGCCCTTGAGCTGGCGCCGGAGCTTGATGACGGCGAGGAATTCGATCAGCCGGTCCTTCACCTTCTTGAGGCCGTAGTGCTGCCGGTCCAGCAGCCGCGCGGCCTCGTCGAGGTCGAGCTTGTCCTCGGTGGACTTGCTCCACGGGAGGTTGGCGAGCCAGTCGAGGTAGTTGCGCGTGATGCTGTATTCGGCCACGGCGGGGGGCGTCTGCTGGAGCCGCTCCAGCTCCTTGTCCGCGATCTTGCGCGCGTCCGGCGGCAGCTTCGCCTTGTCCAGCGCCTCGCGCAGCGCGGCGGCGTCGGCGGTGGCGGTGTCGGTCTCGCCCAGTTCGCGCTGGATGGCGCGGATCTGCTCGCGGAGGAAGAAGTCCCGCTGGCTCTTCGACATCGCCGTGGTGACTTCCCGCTGAATCTTCGTGCCCAGCGTGAGGACTTCGAGTTCGCGGTGCAGCAGCGGCAGGAGGCGGCCCAGGCGCTCCTTGACGGAGGTGATTTCGAGGTGCCTCTGGCGCTCCTGAAGGTCCAGGTTCAGGTTCGCCGCGATGAGGTCGGCGAGGCGCGCGGGGCTCTCCTGGTTGAGCGAGGTGATCTTGACCTGGTCCGAAAGCGCGGGGGAAAGGCTGATGATCTGCTGGAAGAGCTGGTTCGCGTTGCGCGCGAGGGCGGTCATCTCGACGGAGTCCTCCACCATGTCCTCCAGCAGCTCGACGCGCGCGCGCAGATACGGGTCCTTCGACACGAATTCCTTGAGCTGAAACCGGCGCAGCCCCTCCACCAGGATGCGCACGGTGTTGTCCGGGAACTTCAGCATCTTGAGCACGCGGCCCGCGCACCCATGCGACCACAATTCATCCGGCTTGGGCTCCTGCACCTCGGGCTTGGTCTGGAGCACGAGCCCCACGAAGCGGTCGCCGCCCACCACGTCGTCGATCAGCTTGGTGCTCTGCGCGGATTCGACCAGCAACGGGGCCACCATGCCGGGAAAGAGCACGATGTCCGACAGGCCCAGGATGGGGAGCACCTCGGGCAGGGGCTTGGCGCCGGCGCGAAGGAAGGTGGTGTCACCTCCGCCGGTGCCGGTGTTCAGGATGTTGATGAATTCCGATTCGGGCGTGCTCATGTTGCGCCGTGTCCTTGCATTTGGATGGCCGGGCTGGAAAAACGTTCAGGGCAGCCCGGCTCAAGCCTCCTTCGCGACGGCCATCGTCGGCACGTCCACGCGGAGAAAACCGTTCTGATACGACGCGCGGGCCAGCGAGAGGTCAAAGCCCGCCGGCAGTTCCACCACGCTCTCAAACGCGCCGTAATGAATCTCCATCACTTGAAAGTTGCAGCTTCCGTTGCGGCACTCGTCCTCCCGCACGCCGCTGATGGTCATGCGTGCGCCTTCAACCGTGATTTCCAGGTCCTCTTTCCGGATGCCGGCCAGCTCCACCTTGATGACGGCACCAGCCGCATGGACATACACGTCTGTGTGCGGCGTCCAGACCGCGTCGCCATTGGCGCCCGTGGACGGCCGTGCCGGCGAGCTGGCGGGAAAATGAAGGGTGGAGTTGGCCTTGGACATGATGAACAGATGGCGCGCGGGTTGTTACATTTTCACAATGATCTCGGGCCGGCGGCCTTTGCGCGCGTGGAAAATGATGGAACCCTTCGGCGCGGGACCGGTGCCGGCCGAACAACCGCACGGGCCGGATTTGGAAAGACAGTCGCCGCGCGGGCGAAGCCGGGAGCGGATGAGCAGGAAGGCGGCGATGCCGACAATCGCGAGAGCCGCCAGTTGCTGCCATTCCATATGGCGGGAACCTAGTGCAAGGAAGGCGGACGGTAAAACGATTTTTCGGACGGCAGACAGGCCCGCCGAGTCCGGCGCGCTTTTCCTTCTTGCCCCCCGGTCTTCCGGAGGCAGCTCCTACCCGCACTGCGCGTGGTGCCGCAGCGCGTGGTCGGCCAGCACCAGCGCGGTCATGGCCTCGACCATCGGCACGGCGCGCGGGAGCACGCAGGGGTCGTGACGGCCCCGGGGCTTGAGCGTCGTGTTTTGAAGGTCCGCGCCCACGGTGTCCTGCTCTTGGAAGACCGTGGCCGTGGGCTTGAACGCGATGCGGAAGTAGATGGTCTCGCCGTTGGAGATGCCGCCCTGCACGCCGCCGGAGCGGTTCGTCACGGTGCGCACCCGCCCGTCCACGTTGCGGAAGGCGTCGTTGTGGTGCGTGCCCGTCAGCATCGTGCCGCCAAAGCCGGAGCCGATTTCAAAACCCTTCGTCGCGGGCAGGCTCAGCATCGCCTTGCCCAGGTCCGCCTCCAACCGGTCAAACACCGGCTCACCCCAGCCCGCCGGCACGCCGCGCGCCATGCCGACGATGACCCCGCCCACGCTGTCGCCCTGCGCGCGGACCTGCTCCACCAGCGCGATCATCTTCTCCGCCACGGCGGCGTCCGGGCAGCGGATGATGTTGGCTTCGATCTGCCCCGGGTTCACCGCTTCCACATCCACATGGCAGTGGAGGTTCTGCACGGATTCAACGCAGGCGAGCACTTCCACGCCCCAGCGTTCGCGCAAAAGCTTCCTCGCGATGGCTCCGGCGGCGACGCGGCCGATGGTTTCCCGCGCGCTGGTGCGGCCCCCGCCGGGCCAGGCGCGGATGCCATACTTGGCCTGATACGTATAATCGGCGTGCGACGGGCGGAACTTCGTGGCCATCTCGGTGTAGGCCTCGGAACGCTGGTCTTCATTTTTCACCACCAGCGAGATGGGGGTGCCGAGCGTCCGGCCCTCGAACGTGCCGGAGAGGATTTGCACCGTGTCGGCCTCCTTGCGGGGGGTGGTGATGCTGGACTGGCCGGGCCGGCGGCGGTCG
>JBAYGL010000525.1:0-3500 GCA_041666725.1 Limisphaerales bacterium | reverse complement strand
GTCCACGCGCACCTGCACGGCGTCGTAGGCGTTGATGCCGTCGCGCACGAGGCGCTTCTTCTGGCCCACGGCGGTGAGCGAGACGGGCTTGGAGTGGTAATAGGAGTAAATCAAATCCGTCCAGTGCGAATGCTCGTCGTCTGTGAGGCAGACTTGATTGGCAGTTGCGTGAGCGTGCAATTCCTTCAAAAATGTCTTGGATGACAAGCATCTCCATAGACTGCTATTCAAACAACACCCACCGCTCGCAAGTCATCGGGCTGTGGAAAACCGTCTTCGGCTACGATGCTGCCCACAATGAACCCTCGCTGGTGATCGATCAGAAACTCGCGGTGAAGGATGATTTGATGTTTGTCGCTCTCGACGGTTGCAAAGTGGTGGGCACCATCATGGCGGGCTACGACGGGCATCGCGGCTGGCTCTACTCGCTTGCGGTGCTGCCGGAGCATCGTCACGCCGGGATTGGCTCGGTGCTGGTGCGTCATGCGGAGATGGCGCTGCTCTCACGCGGCTGCTTGAAAATCAATCTGCAAGTAATGGAGGCAAACTCCCAGACCGTGGCTTTCTATGAGACGCTGGGCTACAAGGTCGAACCACGAGTGAGCATGGGGAAGCGGTTCACAGCCTGATGTGGTGATCATTCGTCCTCATTCCGCAGTCGGTCTGCTCATCGGAACATGGATGCGGTGTTGTCCATGCTGGGTGCGGTCGGCGGAAAGCAGCATGACCGCTGCGCCCCAGGTCACCGCTCGCGTCGCCTGCTCCAGAGTGGCGGGAGTCTCCATCAGAGACCAGCCTCGCCTGGCATAAAACGGCACCAGTTCGGGCAGGCAGAACAGTATTCCCAGAGTGAGCCTGAGTTGATCAAAAATGAAGGCTTCAGCATGATCCATCAGCGCGTTCGCGTAACCGCGACCTTGGAGTTCGAGCGGGGTGAACAGCCCTCCGATGGCACCACACTTCACAGGCTTGTCATCCAGCTCGATCATCATCTCCGTCAACGCCACATGGCTTGTGAAGCTCTGATTCTCACGGAGCAGCAGCCGCCAATGCACCGGAGCCTTCGTGATCCCTTTCGACACGGCCACCGCGCCGAAATAGCGCTGGTTCCAGTGATTGATGAACTGCTCTTGGGCGGGGGTGACATGGTTCCCCTGAATGATGTCGAGATCGTGGCCAGGATGATTCATTGAAGCTGTCGTCACGAATCACCTCCATGCGTCCCGCCACATGTCGGGATACCAGCGCCCCTCGTCCATCTCGATGAGGTCGAAATCAGTCAACACGGTGCCGTTATCCGGCAGGCCATACTGCCTGATCATGTCGGGAATGAATCCATCAGTCTCGTCATCGTGCCAGCCGCGCTTGCTCATGAAGCTGTTGTATATGAGCACCTCTTCATCGGTGAGCTGGCGACCATTCGCGAAACACCAGGCCAGAACCTCATGGTCGGATTTTCCCGAGAGCACCTGCTCTCTCACGTCTTCATAGCGCACACGCAGATAGCGGCAAGTGCGTCCATCAAAGCCCTGCCCGAGCATTTCATGGTAGTCGGCTGGCAGTTTTCCTTGGGCGTGCAGCCGGACCTTGGCGCACATTCTGGCGAAGTAGAACAAGCCGCGAGTCTTCTCGAAACATCCTTTGATTCCCTCGATCTTCATGTGGTTGGTCAGGCTGGGTGTTGGCTGGGACTCTCTATGGCGCAATTGCTTCGATGCGGTAGCCATCAGGGTCAATCACGAAGGCAGCAAAGTAGTCCGGGCCGTATTCAGGATGCAGCCCGGCACCGCCATTGTCCCTGCCACCGTGGGCGAGCGCGGCTTCGTGAAAACGCAAGACAGCCTCCCGCGATGGTGCCGCGAAGGCAATGTGAAATCCATCGCCGGGCACTCCGGGATTGGCGGGCCGCAGCTTGAGCGCGAAGATGTCCTCGCCCTTGTTCACCCCGTAGCCAATAAAAGTCGCATCTTCCCAAACGCGCCGATAGCCGAGCGCTGCGAGCACGGCGTCATAGAACGCAGATGAGCGACCAAGATCAGTGACCGCGAACGAGAGGTGGTGGAGCATGATGCTTGTCCTCGTTCAGGTCCTTTTTCGTCGGTGGCTCAAATCGCCCGATCGTAAATCCGCTGGAACACCTTGTCCGCCCCTTCGCCCGCGCGGTTCGGATCGCAGACGGTGATACCGTCGGGGCCGAAGCGGGCGGTGACGGTCGCGCCTTTGCCCTCGGCCATATACTTGAAGTTCAGGTCGCGCACCTTGGCGGCGGCGTCCACGATGGCGCGGGTGATGTGCGCTTTCTCGGCGGTTGGATACAGGCTCGCCATCGCGTCGCGCGTTTCTCCGGCGCACTTCGTTTTGTTCGGCGAGGTCCATCAGCAATCTCGATTCAACGCGCGGCATGTCAGCGGGGCCGGCCGGGCTTCGGGCTACGGCGGCGACACGACCGTAAAGGCGACGGACAACTCGACCGGCCTCTTGGCGACAGGCTGTTCGTCCTTCGGCCAGTTGTCCTGTGGTTTACCGGGATCTTCGAACCGCTTGAACTGCAAAGGCTGGATGACCCACTTCGCCTTGTAATTGCCGGGCGCGAGCCTGCCGAGGTTCACGCCGAGCACCGGGTAATAGGTGAAGGTCTTCTGGTAATAGCCCTGCCAGATCGCCTCGCACAGCACCACGAGGAATTCATTTCCGCGCCGCTCGATCCGCTCCACCCACACCCGGTCGTTGTCGTCGAGCTGCCGGGAACGGAAGACCAGCCAGTTGTCATCGTTGCTGGTCGGCTGGAATTTCTTCTCCGCCAATTGATCAGCCCAATCGTCGAGCGACTGTTTGGGCGGCTTCCGTTGGATCGGCGGGGCGTGTTGCAACCGGGGCGCGTCGTTCCATTTGCCGCTATCGCCGCGGACAATTTCGCGCCGGGCGTTGAGCGTGCCGCGCTCGGTTCGATCCTTCAGCACCTTGATCGTGGTGGCTGAATCCTGAGCCGGAAGCAGCGCGGGAAAAAGCAACACGCCAACCACCGTCGATACGCTGATCAATTTCATGGTGCTCATCATCATGGCAGCTTGCTTCCGGCCGCCTTGTTTTGCAGTCGGAACAACGAGGAGTAAGTGCGGATGAACAGGCTCCCGCGCGCAATCGCCGGCGTGGCCCACGCCACATCGCCAAGCGAGTTCTTGCCCAGCAGCTTGAACTCCGGCCCGTCGTCGATCACCCATGTGTCGCCGTTTTCGTTCAGCATGAAGACTCGGCCATGGTAGGCCCACGGCGACGCGTAGAAGCGACCGCCCTTTGTGTCGAGCCGCGTCCTGGGAATGACCTCCGCCCCGGTCTTGGCGTTGAAGCAACCGAGCAGGCCGGAGTCGTAACACACGAAGAGCCGCTCCCCGCTGATGAGGTAGCCTGGGTGAATGCTTGACCCGCGCTTTTGCGACCACGCGACGAACTCGTTGCTGGGCGCGTCATCTCGGAGCGTGATGTCGCCCTTCGCGCCGGGG
>JBAYGL010000524.1:0-3508 GCA_041666725.1 Limisphaerales bacterium | reverse complement strand
GCAGGCTCACGTCGTCGTGCGGGTTCAGGAACGTCTTCACGTAGGCGAGGAAATCGCGCACCTCGCGGCGGTCGAAGAAGCTCTGGCCGCCGATGAGATGGTAGCGAATGCCCGCCTTGCGCAGCTCCATCTCAATGGGCCGCGACTGAAGATTGGTGCGGAAGAGGATGGCCTGGTCCCCCCACGGCACGCGCTGCGTCATGCGCTTGAACTCGATGGTCTCGGCCACCGTGCGCGCCTCGGTGTCGTCGGTGTCGAACGCGTGGAGCTGGATTTTTGTGCCCTGACCGTTCTGCGACCACAGGTTCTTCCCGCGCCGGCGGGCGTTGTTTTTGATGACCGCATTGGCGGCCTGAAGAATCGTGTTCGTCGAGCGGTAGTTCTGCTCCAGCTTCACGACCTTCACCTCGGGGTAATGCTTTTCGAGGTCGAGCAGGTTGGCGACTTCCGCGCCGCGCCAGCCGTAGATGGACTGGTCGTCGTCGCCGACGACACAGAGGTTGCGGTGCTTGAGCGTGAGCGCGTGGACCAACTGAAACTGCGCGGCGTTCGTGTCCTGATACTCGTCCACCATCACGTAGCGGAAGCGCGCGCGGCAGGCGTCGAGCGCCTCGGGATGCTCGTTGAAGAGGCGCAGCGTGAGCAGGATGAGGTCGTCGAAATCCACCGCGTTGCCGGCCTTGAGCGCGGACTCGTATTTCTTGCGGACATGCTCTGCGAGCGCGGAAACATTGGGATCTTTGAAGGCCGCCTCGGCCGCTGCGCCACCGTTCTTGAACTTGCTCAACAGCGTGAGCACCGCGCGTGGATCGGTCTGCTCGCCCTTCGCGGAGACGTTGGCGAGGATCTTCTTGATCGCGCCAAGCTGCTCGGATTCGTCGTAGATGACGAAGTTCTTCTTGTAGCCGAGCAGCTCGATGTGCTGGCGGAGGATGCGGACGCAGAGTGAGTGAAAGGTGGAGACGGTGGGGCGGGAGGGCTTGGCTTCGCCGGGGTCTCGGGTCTGGCGTCTGGGGTCCCGGGGGAGGAGCGCGTTCACCCGTTCCAGCATCTCGCGCGCGGCCTTGTTGGTGAAGGTGACGGCCAGGATGTTTTCCGGAGCGATGCCGCGCTGGACCATGTGCGCGATGCGGAAGGTGATGACGCGTGTCTTGCCCGTGCCCGCGCCGGCAAGGATGAGCACCGGCCCGCGAATCGTCTCGACGGCGTCGCGTTGCTCGGAGTTCAGCGTGTTCAGGTTCAGCATCGGCCCGCGGAGTGTAGGAGCGGGCGGAGTGAAGGCAAGGGCGAGGGAGGAAAACCGCGACTCACTTGGCGCGGTGCATCTTGAAACTGGTCGTGTGGGCCCTGGCCGGCTCCGGATTCCATTCCGGCAGGCTGCTCTTGGTCGCAGGGGGCGGAGCCGCCAGCGAAAGCTGCTCCACCTGATGCATCATTGCGGAAAGGTTCACATTGGCCTTCGAGAGTTCGAACTGCGCCTTCTTCAACTCGGCTTCCAACCCCTGAAGCCGGGTCTTGAACACCACGGCGATGTAAATGCCGAGGACGAGAATCAGCGCCGAGATGCCGGTGCTGATCGCGGCGATGAACATCAATCCGCCGCTGCTCTCGGTGCCAGCTCCCGCCGACGGCGAACCGTGATTGTCGCGCGCACGCGTCTCCGCGGCGGCTTCCTTCGTGCGCGGCGGAGGTTCAGTGAACAGGCTGCCGGGATCTGACTCCTTGGCACCAGCGGCGGGCGGCAGGGTGAAGATGTCGCGCCCGGAGGCGGTTCCGGCCGACGGCTTGTCGGAGGGCGTCGCGGTGAAAGGTGCCAGGCTGGGTTCCTTCGCCGGGGCTTCGGGGGCACCGGCCTTGGCCAGAGGCGACGATGCCGGCGTCCGGTTTTCCAAACCTGTCGGCGGCAACGCCGGGACGGCGGGCAGCGGCTCCCTCATGCCAGGCATCGCGTTCAAGTTGGAGGCTGGGTCCGGATTCGGAGCGGGAACCGGCGCGGTGAAGGCAATGCCGCCCGCCGCCGGAGCCGCCGGAGTGAATCCCGCCCCGCCCAAGGATGCTTCCTTGTTGCCGGCCGTCGGCGTAAAGGCACCGGTCGTGACCTTCGCTGCAGTCTGCCCGGCGGCGGCGATCGTCATCGGCGACACGCCCGACGGAGGAGCGGACGCGGCCGGCGCGCTGAATCGTTCACGAGAAATCTGGGCGAGATACTGTGCAGCCGGCTCGTGTTTCTGCGCCGCCGCCTTTTCCATCCAGTCGCGGCCCTCGGCGGGATTGCGCGCCACGCCTTCGCCTGCGATCAACGCGCGGCCCAGATGGAACTGCGCATCGGCGTAACCCTGCCCGGCCGCCTTGCGAAACCACTTCACCGCCGTCTCCGGCTCCTGCACCACGCCCTCGCCCTCCTGATACAGCCGCCCGAGGAAAAACTGCGCCTTCGCGTCCTCCTGATACGCCGCGCGCCGCAACCAGGAAACGGCCTCGGTCGGATTGCGCTCCACACCGTTGCCCGTGACGTAGGCCAGGCCAAGACGCGACTGCGACTGTGCGTCGCCCTGTTCGGCCGCCTTGCGGAACCACTCCACCGCCTTCTTCGTGTCCCTCGGCAGGCCTTCGCCCTTCGAGTAGCAGATGCCCAGGTTGTATTGCGCGTCGGGCAGGCCCTGCGCGGCGGCGAATTCATACCACTTCACCGCCTCGCGCAAATCACGCGGCACGCCCTTGCCTTCGTCGTAAAGAATGCCCAGCACGTATTGCGCGAGAGGATCACGCTTGTCCGCCGCCAGTCGCAGCCACTTCACAGCCTCGGCCGTGTCCTGCTTCACGCCCTCACCCGTGAGGTAGGCGTTTGCGACAAGCCGCTGGGCGATGGGATCGCCCTTCTCCGCCGAGTCCCGCAGCTCGCCGAAGGAACGGTTGGATGAAGGATTGCCGGACGGGGCCGCCGGGGCCGCCGCCGGGGCGCTGAATTGAAAAAGGACCACCGCCAGCAACACCATCATCAACCGGCTGGAGGAACTTCCAGGGTGTAAGAACGCGAAAAGCTTGCTCATATAAACGGCGCTCACCAGCCAAGGGAAAACTTCTTGCGGGCCAAGCGGGCGCATCGTGTAAGTCGTCCTTCGCAGTGTCAAGGGCGCGCTTGCCCGGCGAGGGCGGCGGACTACACTTCGCCCATGCGTTTCCACCTTGTCGTCCTGTCTGCCGTGTCCTGCCTGGCCGTCCTCCGCAGTCCAGCCGCCTCGCCACTGGCCGGCACCGGGCCGCTCACGCGCGAAGGGGATTTTTCCGGGCAAATGGTCGCCGGCATCCAGAAGTTCCTCGTGCGCGAGACGGAGAACTCGGTCGCGGCGCGCGCGCAGCTGTGGCAGCGCGACCGGTCCTCACCGCAAGCCTACGCGAAGTCCGTCGCACCCAACCGCCAGCACCTCGCACAAATCCTCGGAGTCGTGGACCAGCGCGTCCCGTTCAAGGCGCTGGAATTCGTCGCCTCCACCCGCGACGCGGCCGT
>JBAYGL010000523.1:0-3512 GCA_041666725.1 Limisphaerales bacterium | reverse complement strand
GCTCAAGAAACCCCTCCCTCCGGACTACTGGCCGCAGATGATCACGCACGGCAAACCCGACACCCTGATGCCGGCCTTCTCCTCCCGTGCCGGCGGGCCGCTCACGGACGCGCAGGTTCTTTCCCTCGTCGAGTTCCTCTCCGTCCGGTGACGAGGGCTATCGCCCGGCCCTGGCCGCCTTCGTCAGCTCGGCCACGAAATCGTCGAGCTTCCACTCGTTGCCGATGAAGACCCGCTGCACCTTCCCGGCGGCATCAATCACCACCGTCCGCAGGTTGTGGTTGAACGGAATCGTCCCCGGCTCGCGTGCGAAGGCCATCCCGAACCGCTCCGTGATGTCATCAATGTCAATCAACGCGCCGGTGGCGAAGTCCCACCGGCTCAGATCGACCCCATGCTGCGCCTTCACGCCGTTGGCGTAGTTCTGCAACACGAGCGGCGTGTCGTATTCCACGTCGAAGGAGACGGACAGCAGGTGGTAATTCGTCGGCGCGCCGGGCGTTTCCTTCAACCTCCTGGCGGCCTGCGCAAACCGCTGGCTCATGCGCGGGCAGAAATCCGGCAGAGGACAGCGCGTGAAGATGAACGTGATCGCCAGCGCCTGGCCCTTGAACTGCCCGGTGCGGATCGCCCGCCCGAGATGGTTGGTGAACGCATAGTCCGGCAATGCGTCGCCCTCCTTGAGCACCTCGACCTCGCGCACGAGCCGGAAATTTTTCCGGCCCGGGTCCGGCAGCGGCGCGGCGGCCGTGCCCGTCTTCGTCACCTGGTCAATCCAGCTTTCGAACTCCGCGACGTTCAGGCGGAAGTGGATTTGATCGTTCGTGCCCAGGCCGGCGATCTGGCTGGCATCCTTCGCCTTGAACGGCATGACCATCTTCGCCATGTAGTTCGGGATTTCCTCGTGGTCAATCACGACGGTCTTGCCGTCCGCTTTGAGTTCCTTCACCACGCCCCGGACGAAGAAAGTCTGAAGGTTGGTGCTGACCGGCAAGGGCGCAGACGGCGCAGTCGGAGCTACAGAAGTGGTAGTGGCTGGTGACGGAGTGGGCGGGGTTACGGAGAAGATGAAATCGGTGTGGGTGTTGGCAAAGAAGAAGTAGTAGCCGACGCCCAACAGGACCGCCCCAACCACAGCGCCAATCACTAGCGGATAGCTTTTCATCAACGGAGACAGTGTTCGCACAGACGAAGTTTGACAAGGCGGCGAAGCCTCGCGTGCAGAGGGACGGCGGGCATCAGCTTCGGAAGCAAGCGTCCGTGAGGGAATGCTCTCAGCCGGGACGATGCAGTAGGAGCGCGGCATTCATGCCGCAGAAACGTGGGCCGGGCTGGGGCCGGACGACTTCTCCCCGGTCCGACTGGAGGAAACCCAAAGGTGTGGGCGGATGTGAAGTGCCGGAACGAGCGCACGCTGCGGATGGCCGCCCGTCTCTGCGGCATGAATGCCGCGCTCCTGCCGCCCCCGCTGCATCGTTCAACTCAGGTGCCAGACGAGAATCAGAATTTGAGCGCTCTCATTAGCACCCGGCTTCAGCCGGGTGTTGAAAACGCCACCTGCAAACAAGCCGTTTCAACGGCTTTTGAAAATCGCGCCGCCACAGTTCATCTGGTCAAACCGTTGAAACGGTTTGCCAGCAACCGCACGATTCCACCCGGCTGAAGCCGGGTGCTAATGAGATTTCCCGCTACGCTCAAAACGGGTCTCCAATCCGCTCCTTGCCAACAGGCTCGACAACCGGCGGTGGCAGCGGTAAACAGCCCCCACACCGTAACCCGGATAGGACGCAAAACTTCAGCACAACACACTGTTGGACCGCTATGGACGCGACAGGCAAAATGGCAACGCAGCCACCCAGCAAGCGGGCTCTGTTGAAAGAGTTGGGCGCACTTTTGTTGTTTGTCGTCATTGCTGGCATGGCTGCAATGCCATGTCTCTGTGTTACCGGAGCCATTGCAGGACGATACAAGCTGGCACTTTTCTTTTTGGTGTCCTTGCGTCTTGGGTGGAGCATTTTCAGACGCACATTTCGCTTCAGAGACTTTTGGGGCTATTTCGCCATCGTCATGGCGTTTTGTATATGGACCGACATGCACTATTGAGGCTGATGCCGAAAAAATCGCCGGAACCAACCGCCATTGGCGCGGTCAGTTCCCCTATCGCGGTTCACGTCACAAGTCGGCGGTAGTTCAGCTTGCCAGACCGCATTTTAAGGCCATGGAAACTCCGGATCGAATTGCCCCGACGATGATGAGCGCGATGTTTTCTGCGTTCATGCAGCAAGGCGTCATTATGGCTTTGGCGGTAATGATCCTCGACGGAGGTGCCGTTGCTCAGAGCTGCTTCTACGCATTCGCGGCATTTTGGGCAGGTGTCGCAGTCATTCTCTGGCGTCGTGCGGCCACACCTACCAAGGCTGATCTGGTGCTTGTTCGAGGGGGCTTCATCGTTTTGTGTGTCCTCTCATATTTTCTCATACATGGGATTTGGCACTTGAGGGGATACTAACAACGTGCCCTTCCATTCGGAGGGACATAAACAAGGTTAAGCTTGGACGCGACCGTGCTGGACCAAGCGCGTCGGCTCACTTGAAGAACAGCAGCTTGCACCCGACCAGCACGAGGAAGCCGCCGAACGACCGCTTCAAATCGTCCGCGTGAATCTTCGTCGTGAGCCACGCCCCCACGTAACCCCCCGCCAGCGCCGTCGGGATCAGCGCCGCCACCACGTCCCACTTCACGTTGCCCTGCGAATGGTGCTTCCATGAACCCATGATGGCCGTCGGCACGATCACCGCCAGCGACGTGCCGATGGCCTGCTTGATGTCGGTCACCTGGGAGCCGAGCAGCAGGAGCATCGCCGGCACCATCACCACGCCGCCGCCCACGCCAAACAACCCGCTGGTCACGCCGCCGATGATGCCGATGAGCCCGGCCATTAAGTAATTCATGCGGAGTTAATGCCCGCTCGACGCTGGCCGGGCAAGACTAACGCACATCGCCAACGCATCCGGTTTGAAACCCCATCCCGTCCGCCGCGTCCAACGCACCGCCCGACGCACCATGAAACTCAACTTCCTCCGCCTCCTGGCTTCGCTTTCACTCGCCGCCCACGTCGCCTCGGCCGCGCCGGAGCCGTTCACGCTCAAGCTCTGGCCCGACGGCCCGCCCGCCGCGATGAAGCCCTGCTCCGAGGCCACGGCCAGGCTCATCAAATCCTACGGCGGCACCAATGCCACCCGGCTCAGCGACGTGACCGACCCGACCGTCACCGTCTTCCGACCCGAGCATCCCAACGGCGCATCCGTCATCGTCGCGCCCGGCGGCGGCTTCATGTTCCTCTCGTATTCCTCCGAGGGCACGCAGGTCTGCGAATGGCTGAACTCCCTCGGCGTCACCGCCGTGCTGCTCAAGTATCGCACGCCCACGCGCGACGAGACTGAGATGTTCACGCTGCCCGTGCATGACGCCCAGCGCGCGCTCGGCCTCGTGCGGCATCGCGCATCGGAATG
>JBAYGL010000522.1:0-3523 GCA_041666725.1 Limisphaerales bacterium | reverse complement strand
GGCCTTAGCGTAATCCTGGGCGATGCCGTGGCCGTGCTGGTAGCAGACGCCGAGCTTGTGCTGGGCGCTGACGTTGCCCTGGTTGGCAGACTGGAGGAACCAGCGGGCGGCCGTGACCTGGTCCTGCACGACGCCCTGGCCCTTTTGGTAAAGGCAGCCCAGTGCGTATTGCGCGGCGGCGTTGTTGCGGTCGGCGGCGCGTTGATACCAGCGGGCGGCGGCGGCGTAATCCTGCGGCACGCCTTCGCCCAGCTCATACTTCGAGGCGAGGGTGAACTGCGCGCCGACGTGATCCTGCTCGGCGGCCTTGTGGAACCAGACGATGGACTCGGCGTAGTTCTGCGGCACGCCCTGGCCGCGGGTGCAAAGCTCCGCGAGGGAGAACTGCGCCTCGGGATTGCCGTTCTCGGCGGCGAGCTGAATCAACATGCCGGCGGCGACGAAGTCCTGCGGCACTCCGTCGCCGATGAGATACTTCTGACCGAGGGCGTGCTGCTCCGCGGGCGGAGCCTGTTGTGCGACGCCCATGAGCGATTCGGTTTCCTCAAAGGCAGGTGCAACGACCGGCTCTGGTGCGGTGACGGGTTGCGGGGGAACAAAGGTGGCCTCGGTGAACACCGGCGCAGGCATCGCCTGTGGCGGCGGAGCGAACTGCGGCTGCTGGGTGATGAAGCTTGTGCCGGGGCTGACGGGCGCGGGCACCGCATTGACCGGCTGAGGCATGGGCGCGGGAGGAGGCGCGGAAATCGGAGCCGTTGCGGGCTCGGGGGCGGGCATCGAAAACACGGGACGCT
This sequence comes from Limisphaerales bacterium, assembly GCA_041666725.1. Taxonomy (GTDB): domain Bacteria; phylum Verrucomicrobiota; class Verrucomicrobiia; order Limisphaerales; family SXTU01; genus SXTU01. The sequence continues at coordinate 2,729 of JBAYGL010000522.1, read as the reverse complement.
CCGGTTCGGGGACTGCAACCACGGGTGCGGGAGCCCGCTCCGGTTCGACCACGGGGGCGACGACCGGTGCGGGTGCCGGTTCCTCCTGTGCTGCGACAACTTCAACCGGCTTCGACTCTTCGGCCGGAGCGATGTCCACGGCAGGCGCGGGTGCCGGCTCCGGAGGCGCGGCGGAGAACGATGAATCAGCGGAGTCGGGTTCGCCCCGGGTCAGGTCCTGCAGCGCGGCCTTCGCCTCGGGGTCGCCCTGTGCGGCGGCGCGGCGATACCAGGCGACGGCTTCGTCCCGGTTTTTCGGAACGCCTTCGCCGATCTCAAAGCAATAACCAAGGTTGAACTGCGCGGCGGCGTTGCCTTGCAGCGCGGCCTGGCGATACCACTCGACGGCCTGAGTGTAATCCTGCGACACGCCTTCGCCACGATGATAGTGGGCGCCGAGTGCAAACTGCGCCTCGGGCAGGCCCTGCTCGGCGGCGCGGCGGATCCACTTCACCGCCGTCTCGTAGTTCGGCTGGCCCATGATGCCGTTGACGTAGGCGATGCCGAGGTCGAACTGCGCGTTGGCGTCACCCGCCTCGGCATCGGCCACCATTTTGGACTGCGGATCGTCCGCAGCGGGGGAAGTGCTGGCGGCAAAGGTGGAGGCGGGGGCGACATCCGGTTCCTGCGGCGGCAGCGAAATGGAAATCGGTGTTGTGGGTTCGGGCTGGAGCACGGGCGCTGGTTCAGGGGTCGTGTCCGGTGCACGCATCGGGCCGGGTGCCGTCGAAAACACGGCTTCCAATTCTGGCTCTTTCTGAGGCGCGGGTCGCGTGTAGGCTACCGGCGCAGACGCCGGAGCGGACTTGGGCATCGTCTTCTCCAGCTCAACGATCGCCTGGCGTGCGTCGTCGTCACCGGAGTCGGCGGCCTTGCGATACCAGGAGATCGCCTCGGTGGCGTTCTTTTCCACGCCTTCGCCGATCTCGTAGCAGTAGGCGAGGTTGAACTGCGCGAGCGTGTGGCCCTGTTCAGCGGCCTTGCGGTAAAATCCGACCGCTTTCTCGTAGTCGGCTGCCACGCCCTTGCCTTGCTGGTAGAGCGCTCCGAGGAGAAACTGCGCGTCGGCGTGACCGCGCCGCGTCGCCTTTTCGAGATAGTCGGCGGCGAGGGAGTAATCAAGTGGCACGCCCTCGCCGCGCGTGTAGAGATGGCCGAGTTGGTATTGGGCGTGGGCGTCGCCTTGTTGAGCCTTGAGTTGGAGGGACTTGATGTTGGCGCTCGCCATGGGCGGATAGTTTGTTTTTCGGGGGCGTGAAAGCAACCAAGAAATACGCTCCAAGCCCCAGATTCCAAGCTCAAAACGGCCGGGAAAACGGCTGGCGCATTGACGGGAGGCCGGAGCGGACTAGCCTGCCGCCACGTCAGAGCACCATGCCCCGCGAAACGACCGAAGCTAAACTCCACCGCGCCACCGCGATCATCACCGCGTTGCAGCGCACCTACCCGGATGCGTTCTGTGAGCTGAATCACGCGAACCCGCTGGAGCTGCTCGTGGCGACCATCCTCTCGGCACAATGCACGGACAAGCGGGTGAATCTCGTGACGGCGGAGCTGTTCAAGCGCTATCGCACTGCGCGGGATTTCGCGGACGCGCCGCTGGCGGATCTGGAGCAGGCGGTGCGGAGCACAGGCTTTTACCGGAACAAGGCGAAGAACATCCAGGCGTGCTGCCGCAAGCTCATCGAGCGCCACGGCGGCGAAGTGCCGCGCACGATGGAAGAACTCACGGCGCTCGACGGCGCGGGGCGCAAGACGGCGAATGTGGTGCTCGGAAACGCCTTCGGCATCAACGTCGGCGTGGTGGTGGACACTCATGTTTCGCGGCTCTCGCAACGGCTCGGGCTGACGCGCTCGACCACTCCCGAGCATATCGAGACCGATCTCATGAAGCTCGTGCCGCGCGAGCAGTGGGCACAGTTCAGCCACCGGCTCATCTGGCACGGGCGCCGGCGCTGCGACGCGCGCAAGCCGGACTGCGATGGATGCGAGCTGAAGACGCTGTGCCCGCAGCTGGGCGTGAAGGTGAAGCGCGCCTGAACTACCTGCCGAACAGCTCGGCGAAGAAGGACTTCATCGCCTCCCACGAGCGTTTGTCGGCCTTCTCGTTGTAGGCTGCGCCCTTGGAGTTGTCGTTGCCGGCGTCCCAGAGGGTGAAGCTGTGGACGGCTCCTCCGTAGCTCACGAGCTGCCAGTCCGCCTTCGCTTCGCGCATCTCGGCGCAGAACGCGTCCACGTCCTTCCCGGGCACGAACGGGTCGTCGGCCCCGTGGAGCGCGAGCACGCGGCACCGGATGTTTTTGCCATCGGACGGGGCAGGGGAGTCGAGCGCCCCATGGAAGCTCACGACGCCGGCCACCTTCGCGCCGCTGCGGGCGAGTTCCAAGACGGTCGTGCCGCCAAAGCAGTAGCCGATGGCGGCGATGCGCTGAGGGTCCGTGAGCGGATGTTTTTTGAGGACTTCCAGACCGGCGTTGACGCGGTCGCGGAGCAGGGCGCGGTCGGCCTTGTATTTGCCCGCCTCGGCTCCGGCATCCTTCGGCGCGGCGGGCCGGATGCCTTTGCCGTAGATGTCCACGCACAGGACGTTGTAGCCGAGCTGGGCGAGCATTTCGGCGCGCTTCTTCTCGTAGCCGCCGAGGCCCTTCCACTGGTGCACGACGAGGATGGCGGGACGTTTGCCGGGCCTG
>JBAYGL010000521.1:0-3528 GCA_041666725.1 Limisphaerales bacterium | reverse complement strand
CGGGCTCTCCCAGGCCGGTGACGCCGCGCGGAGCCAGTCCGCCGCGCCCAGCACCTCCGGCGCGTCGTGCAGGCCGCAAACCTGCATGGCCAGCAGACCCGCCGCCGCCATGGCGTATTGCGGCGGCTGGCCCGGCACGTAGCCAAAGGCGCTCTGTGGATTTGTCAGCCGCCCCTGGGCATCCCTCGCGGACGCGTAGCTCCGCCGGAGATATCCCACGGCGGCGTCAATCGCATCCTTCGGCACGACCAATCCAGCGTTCTTCGCCGAGCGCAAAGCCATGAGCTGCCAGACCGTCACGGACAAATCGGCATCCCCGGCGTCCGGAGAATAACGCCAGCCGCCGATGAAACGCGGGTCGTGTTTCTTCACCCGTTGCGCGGCGAGGATCAGGTTCACTCCGCGCTGCGCCCGGTCGCGCAGCAACGCGTCCTGCGCCTTGTCCGCACCCATGCCCAGCATCTCCGTCAATGCCAGCGTGACAATGCCATGCCCATACATCCGCGAGCCGTCTTTCTGTCCGAAATATCCGTTCGCCGCCTGCCCGTCCTGCCGGAGCAGGAACGCCAGCGCCCGGCGCATCACGTCGGCTTCCGGCGTCTTGTCCGCCGGCTGGTGCCCCACGCTGGCCAGCCCCATGAGCGCCAGCGCCGTCGTCGCCACCCCGTGATTCTTGCGCCTGTCTTCCTCCTGAATCATCCCGTCCGCCAGCTGCGACCGCACCAGAAAGGCCACTCCCGCCTGCACCGCAACATCCACGCGATCGGGACGGAGGACGGCCGAAACTTCCGCCGCCATGACATGACCGTCTGCAACAAGGGTGGAGCAGAGAACTGCGACGGCGAACGTCTTGCAAAGCTCCAAGGGAGTTCGAAATCCCAGGCCCCAATTCCAACCAGAGACAGCAGCCAGACTGGGAGCCTGGAACCTGGAACTTGGGATTTTGAATTTCACTTCCTCGCCTTTTCCGCCAGCGCCTTGAAATACGCCTCCACCGACGCGCGGTAGTCGCCGGACACGCCGTTCTGCTGAGCTTCGCGGAGGTCCTGCGCCAGCTTCGGCGGCAACCTCGCCCAGTTGGCATCGCGCAACTCACCCAACTCCGGCAGCGCCCTTGCCGAAGCTGCGCCCCCAACTCCGCCGGCTCCGCCACCGGCCTGCCCCGCCCCGCCCGTGCCAGACATGCTGGACGTGCCGGACGTGGGGCCGGTCGCGCCCGACGGTGGAGCCAGCCGGCTCATCAGGTCGGCGGCCAGAGCGAGGTTCTTCGCATTCAGCGCCGGATCATCTCCCCCGCCGGCCCTCACTCCACTCAAGCGACGCTCACCCTGCGCCAGCCGGTCCAGATCGCGGCGCAAGCCTGCCGCCTGCTCCGTGCCACCCCCCACCATGCGCGCCAGTTCGCCGCGCGCCTTGTCCGCCCGCTGCGCCTGCTCGCGTCCCACGCCGCGCACCGTGTTCGCCGCCTGTTCAACTCCGATTCGAAACTGCCGCGCGGCCGGGGACTCTCCACCCGGCGAAGCGCCAGCGGACTTGTCTGAACCGCCATCGCCCTGGCTCCCGCCCGCCGGCTGGCCGGATGAACTGGCGGACTTCGCGGAAGCCTCCTTGCCGGCAGCTTGAGAAGACTCACCACCTTGCCCGCGAGTTTGTCGCTGGTCCGCACCGGAACGATCCGCCGCCGTCCGCGCGGCGCTCAAATTCTCCTGCGCCTTGGCCAGCCTCGCCGCCGCGGGTTTGGGCACCTGCGGCGTCAATTCGGCCAGCTCCTGCGCCGCCCGCGCCGCCTCCTGGCTGGCCGCCGCCATCTGCCGCGCTGATTCCATGCCGCCCGCCGGCGCGCCTGTTGCATTCGTGGCGGACTCGGCCTGTCGCCGTTGCTCGCGCGCAAGATCGTCCAGCCGACGGGCCGCTGCGTCCGCTTGCGCCGATGCAGTGAGTTCCCGCGCCTGCAACGCAAGCTGCGCCGTGTTTTCAGCAACACGCAGACTCGCCTTCTGCGCGTCCGACACGGCTGCGGGATCAGTCCCAGCCGTGGCCTTGCCGAGACGTTCTCGTTCCATCTGGGCCTTCGGCAGCAAGTCACGGCGGGCGGTGTCCACGGCCTTGTTCAGCAACGCCAGATCCACGGCCGCCCGGCCTGGATCAGCCTTTTCCATCGCCGTGCCGAGCTGCTGCGCCGCGCGGTCCATCAGGGCCGACACTCCCGCGAGCGTGCTGCCCGCCCCGGCCACCGTCTGCTGGCGCTGCACCTCGTCACCCGCACGAATTTTGGCCACCTGCTCCGGGGAAAATTCCTTGCGCAATTCCGCCGCCATGCGGCCGGCGGACTCCAGCGTCTCCTGAGCCTCCCGCTGCGCCGCCAGCGTCGCGGACCGCTCGGGTTCCGACTTTGGGGCGCCCGCCGTCAACGTCACCGTCCCCGACTCGACCCGCGTGCCCTTGAGGTCCACCGCCACCAGCCGGGTCACGACGTGGTCGCCCGCCGCAAGTCCGAGCGGCAGCAAATCCCAACGGCGTGTGAGAACCGAATTCGTCCGGCCCGCGAGCGCCAGCGGCACTTCCACCCACGGGCCGGTGTTGACTTGAAATTGCTGCGCCACCGACGCCAGCCCGATGTCGTCGCCCGCCACTCCTTGCACCGTGACGACCTCGTCCAGTGCGACCACGAGATTGGTGCCGGGCTGAAGCAGCGTGACGTGCGGCGCGAGGTCCGGCTCCGCCCTGATTTCAAACACGGGGCTGAACTTGTTGCCCAGGCGTGTCTCCGCCGCGACGAGCCGCACCTGATACGTCGCCGTGCCGTGCATCAGGACGCGCGCATGGAGGACGTTCGGCCCGGGCGCGGAGAGCGCGACGAGGTTGGTCTTGCCGTCGGTGACGACGGCAAGTTCGCCTGCGCGCACGGCCTGGTTCACGCGCATCCTCAAATCGGCCACGGTTCCCTCCAGCGCGGACAGGTGACCGTGATCCTCCTCGACCTGCCGTGCCGGCAACTGCGCGTAGGCGGGGGCTTCGTAAGTCTTCACAAACGCCATCACCGCCGGTCGCGCCCGAGTGGGAATCGTCACCGTCTTGGTGGTCGCATCGCCCGCGCGCACGCGAAACGCGAAGCTCCCCTGCCCCACCGGCACCGTCGCCGCGAACTGCCGCCCGCTTCCCGGAGCCATCAGCACCCGCTCCGCCGGACCGTCGGCGGCGAGCACTTCAAGTTCCGCGCGGTCGGCATCCGCGCCGGCGAGTTCCACAACCACCGGCTGATGATCGCCCCGGGCGAGCCAGCGCGTGGTCTCGGCGGGCTCCACAACGCGAATCTTCGTCCGCGACACACGTTCAATGCCTGCCATCGGCACCAGCGCACGCGCCAGTTGACGCGGAAATTCCAACGTCGGCTCCGCAAGCAGGACCGCGACGACGGCAACGCAGATTAACGCTCCCCGCGTCCAGGCTGCGACGAGCGAGCTCGGCAGCACATCGTCCATGCGGAGACCCTTCACCCGGCGCGCAACGTCGTCCTGCACCAGATCG
>JBAYGL010000520.1:0-3549 GCA_041666725.1 Limisphaerales bacterium | reverse complement strand
CACCGTCACCTCCGCCGACGCGAGCGTGCGCGTGGCGGAGCCGTTGAGCGTGACGCGGCTGCCTTCGAGCACGGGCAGCGTGGCGTTCTGCACGGCCTGGTTCGTGGGCGGATACTGGAGATAGGCCGGGAGCGTGACGCTCGCCGAGAGCTGCTTGAGCGCCGGGCGGTGCAACGGCTTCACCGCGATGATGTGCGTCGCGTCGCCGAGGCGGACGCGCAGCGAACCGTCCTGCGTCTGGCCGGGGACGGTGAGCTTCAACTGGCCGTTCTTCACCGGCGCGAAAAGTCTGGCCTGCAACTCGAAGCGTCCGCTCGCGCTCGAGGGCTTCCAGAACGAGCGGTAGTTCACCTTCGCGACCAGCTCGAATGGTTCGCCGTGCGGCACGACGAGCTGCGCCGGCAGATTCTCCAGCGCGATGAACGTGTAGCGCGGGATGCTCGCGACCGGCACGGCCCAGCGTTGCAGGGCGTTCCAGCCCGCCGCCGGGGCGACGGCAAACGCGAGCACCACCGGCACCAGGACCGCCGTAAGCGCGATGCCCGCGAGCCGCGCAGGCCGGGCGTTCACCACTTCGAGGAAATCAAACTTCGCCGCGTCCGCCGAGACCTGCCGGATGGCCGCGCGGCAGAGCGCGAGTGACATGTTCTGCGGGCGCTGCTTTTCCTCCGCGAGTTCCACGATGCCCAGCAGCCGGTCGCCGAGCCGCCGGTGCCCGTGCTGCACGACGTTGGACAGGGCGCGCAAATCCCGCTGCTGCCAGACCCAGCTCCGGCACCACCGCACCGCGAACCAGGCCGCGCCCGCGATTCCGCCCAGCAGGAGCGCCGTGCGCAGCGTCTTGGGCGTGTCCCCGACGCGGTCGCACAGGAACAGCACTGCGAACGAAGCCGCCAGCGCCGCGACCCCGCCGCACACTGAGTGCGTCGTCTCCGTCCGCCACAGCGCGCGCTCCAGCGCGGCAAACTGCGCGCGCAGCGAATCGGGCAGGGAGATGCGGGTTTCGGATGGCATTTGGAACGACGGACAGACACTAACACCGCGTGGCCGTGTCACAATCCCCGAGTTCCCTGATCCGGGTGGCCGCCGAGGTGGGGAGGCGGCTGCGTTTGCATCGACACGGGCGTGGGCCGGCTATTTCGGCAGCCACGTTTCCCAGTTCTTCGCGTAGGCGTCCACGTTCGCCTTGGTCACGGAGATGAGCGGGGTCACGTCCTGCGTCGAGGCGGGGTTCTTCTTCAGGCGGAGCTTGTTGACGAGATGCTGCACGGCGCTCCGGCCGTAGCCATACACGTCCTGCGCCAGGAGGACTTCCACATGACCGCTGCGGACGTAGGCGAGCTGCGGCGGGAGCGCGTCCACGGAGACGCACTTGACGGTGCCGGCGGGCCACTTGAGCGCGTTGTCCGTGAAGAGCGGCCAGCCCCCGAGCAGACCCCAGCCGGTGATGTCGGGATTGGACTGCTGCACCTGCTCGATCTTGGCGACGGCGTCCTGCGGCGTCTCCTTGTGATAGTAGATGTCGAGCACCTTGATGCCGGGATAACGCTTCGCCCCGGCGCGGAAGCCGGCGGCCCGCTGCTGGAGGTTCACGGCGTTGGGATTGCCGTCAATCGCGGCGACCGTGCCCCTGCCGCCCATCAGCTTCGCCAGCTCGATGAAGGTCTGCTCGCCGCACTTGAAGTCATCGATGCCGATGCTCACGAAGCGCCGGCTCGCCGGTGCGTCGCCGGAGAAGGTCACCACCGGCACGCCCTGGCGGTCGGCTTTGTTGATGGCATCGGTCAGCTTGTTCGCGTCCGAGCACGCGATGATGATGCCGTCGGTGCCGGCGAGGAGGAGCTGCTCGATGAACTCGGCCTGGCGCTGGGCGTCCTCCTCGTTGGGCGTGCGCCAGTCGATTTTGATTTTGATGCCGTGCTTCGCGCCGAGCTCCTTCGCGGCGTCCTCGGCCCCGGCGCGCGCCGCGAGGAAGAACATGTTGCCCTGCGACTTGGCAATCATGCCGAAGGAATAACTTTTCTGCGCCTGGGCCAGCAGCGGCGCAAACGCGGCCAGCAGCGCGACCGCGCGGACGGCGGATTTCAACACGGTTTTCATGGCGCGCAGCGTAGCGGACGGGAGCGGTGAACGGCGACAAAAACCTGCGCCCGGCGGTGCCGGACGCACTTCTCGGCGCGACAAATCCGCCGCCGTGGCTACTCTCCGCCCCGTGCAAGCGGACCGCCGCACCCTGCCATGGGTCGAATACACCGAGCTTAGCGCGCTGTTCCTCATCCAGGGGGCGGCGCTGGGGATGTGGCTCGTGCCCTTGAGCACCGTGCTGGACGCGCACGGGCTGCACGACATCAAGCCGTTCGCCTTCGCCTCCATCGCCGTGGCGGCCTTCATCTCGCCGCTGTTCTTCGGCGCGATGGCCGACCGTCATGCGTCGCCCGTGAAGGTCCTGCGCGGCCTCTCGGTCGCCACCGCCGGCGCGATGGCGCTGGCCGCGTTCGCCATTCAACAAGGCTGGAATCCCTGGCTCGTGCTCGCGCTCATCCAGCTTCACGCGCTTTGTTCCGCGCCGACGTGGAGCATCGCGTCCACCATCGTGTTTGCGCGGCTGCGGGACTCAAAGCGCGAGTTCGGCCCCATCCGCGCGATGGCCACGCTCGGCTGGATGGCCGGCTGCTGGCTCGTCAGCGCGCTCAACGCCGACACCTCGCCCCGCGCGGGCTACAACGGCGCGGTGACGTGGCTGGTCGTCGCCGGGTTCACCTTCCTGCTGCCCGAGGTGGAATCGCCCAGGTCCACCGGGCAGGTCACGCTGCGCCAGCGGCTGGGCCTTGACGCGCTCACGCTGCTCAGGCACCGGGACCACCGCGTGGTGTTCATCACCGCCGCGCTGTTCAACATTCCGCTCGCGGCGTTCTATCCCTACACCCCGCCGCACCTGATGGAGCTGGGCTTCACGCACACCAGCGCGTGGATGACGCTGGGCCAGGTCACGGAAGTGCTGGCGATGTTCGCCCTCGCGCGGCTGCTGTCGAGCTGGCGGTTGAAGTGGGTCATTGCCATCGGCCTGGGCTGCGGGGTCCTGCGCTACGCCTTGTGCGCGTTGAACGGCAAGGCCTGGATCCTCCTCGGCATCACGCTGCACGGCTGCTCCTTCGCGATGGTCATCATCACGACGCAGATCTATCTCGACGACCGGGTTGACCCGGCGTGGCGCGCGCGGGCGCAGGCGCTGATGGCGCTGCTGACCGGAGGGGTGGGCAACCTCATCGGCTTCCTGGGCAACGGCGCGTGGTTCAACTTCAACGCGCGGTCGGGCGTGGAAAACTGGCCGGTCTTCTGGGGCGGCCTGGCGCTGATGGTCGCGGCGGTGCTGGCCTACTTCCTGACCGCCTATCATGGAAGGGGCGCGGCCCCGGAACGTCCCGCTACAGCCCGGGAGGTTTAACCTGCGGCGAAGTTGGCGGCTATTTCCGCCCGCGAAACTCGTCCATCAGTTTCAAAATCCCCTCGCGGATTTCGAACAATTCCTTTCGCGCTTCCACGATCGTT
>JBAYGL010000519.1:0-3582 GCA_041666725.1 Limisphaerales bacterium | reverse complement strand
GTGCAGGCGGGCGACAACATCTGGGTGAAGGCCGATGTCCTGATGACGCACGACGTGTGCGGCCCCGGGACCATCGGCGTGTTCAAGCGCGAGTTCGGCAAGACCGCCAAGGTCTGGGACAAGCAGCGCGTGGTCATCATCCCCGACCACTACATCTTCACGGCCGACTCGATGTCCAACCGCAACGTGGACATCCTCCGCGACTTCGTCCGCGAGCAGGGCCTGCCCTACTTCTACGACGTGATTGACGACCCGAACGGCTCGTGGAAGTTCGACGCCTCGAAGGGCAACACCAAGCGCCAATACGGCTCCCAATACGCCGGCGTCTGCCACACCGCGCTTCCCGCCAAGGGCCACACGCGTCCGGGCGAAGTGTTGTTCGGCACGGACTCGCACACCTGCATGGCGGGCGCGTTCAACGAGTTCGCCACCGGCATCGGCAACACCGACGCGGGCTTCGTCATGGGCACCGGCAAATTGCTCATCAAGGTGCCCGAGACCATGCGCTTCCGCCTCGAAGGCAAACTCCAGCCGGGCGTGATGGCCAAGGACGTCATCCTCCATTGCATCGGTGAGATCGGCTTCGACGGCGCGACCTACCGCGCGATGCAGTTCGACGGGCCGGGCATCGCGACGCTCTCGATGGACGACCGCATGACCATCGCGAACATGGCCATCGAGGCCGGCGGCAAGAACGCGATCTTCGAGTTCGATGCCCGCACCGCCGAATACGTGGACGCCCGCACCCGCCTCAACGGCACCAAGTCCAGCTACGAGCCCGTCGAGGTGGACCGCGACCAGAAGTTCGTTTACGAGACGGTCATTGACCTCAGCAAGCTGGAGCCGACCGTCGCGTGCCATCCCGACCCCGGCCAGCGCAAGACAGCCAAACAGATGAACGGCATGAAGCTGGACCGCGCCTACGTCGGCTCCTGCACCGGCGGCAAGACGAGCGACTTCGTCGAGTTCGCGCGCGTGCTGCGCGGGCACAAGGTGAGCATCGACACCTTCGGCGTGCCCGCGACGCCGGACATTGTCCACGACCTCCAGACCACCCGATGGGGTGACAAGACGATCTGGCAAATCCTTGAGGACGCCGGCGTGCGCATGACCGAAAACGCCGGCTGCTCCGCCTGCCTCGGCGGTCCGGTGGACACCTTCGGCCGCATGAACCAGGGCGGCCTCAAGTGCATCAGCGCCACGAACCGCAACTTCCCCGGCCGCATGGGCAGCAAGGAGAGCGAAGTCTATCTCGCCTCTCCCGCGACCGTCGCCGCTAGCGCCATCGCCGGCAAAGTCACCGACCCGCGGGAGTATCTCACGAACTGAACGGATTGTTTTGCCAAGGCCCCGCGCTGGCAGCAGCGCGGGGCCTTTTCTTTCTGAAATCCGACGCCCAACACAATGGGCGCACCTTGCCGCCGCCGAAGCCGAGCCGGCGCGGACGCCGGCGATACGGCCCGCGAGACGCGGGCGCTACGTAGCGCCGGCCTCCGGCCGGCCGTGCCGCAGGCGTCCTCGCTTGCCCGGCAGGTCGAGGTCGGGGGCAATGTCTGGGATGCGCCCCAATACAATTGTGCGCAGGAATTCCTCTTGGCCGTGCACAAGCCCCGGCCTACTCTCCGCCTCATGGTTCTTGTCGTCACACTGCTGCTCGCAGGGGCCTTCCTCCTGCTGGCGGAGACGGTGCTCCCGGGGATGATCTCCGGAATCCTCGGGGTGCTGTCTCTGATCGCGGGGGTCGTCGCAGGCTATCAGGAGTTCGGTGCTGCGACCGGCAACTGGATTCTCCTGGGCACGCTTGCCGGCCTGCTCGTCGGGTTCGTGCTCTGGTTGAAATACTTTCCCGACAGCCGCTTCGCGCGTCTCTACACATCACAGGGCACGGTCGGCGAGATCGGCGCGGAGCGGCCTGAGCTCGTCGGCCAGTCCGGCGTGGCGCACACGGCGCTGCGGCCCTCCGGCGTGGCGCTCATCGGCGGCCGTCGGGTGGATGTCGTCACCGAAGGTTCGCTGATTGAACCCGGCACCCCGGTGAAGGTCATCGCCGTGGAAGGCGCGCGGGTCGTTGTCCGGCAGATTTGATTTCAAACTCACAAACCAACAAACACATCATGGAACTCAACCCTCTCTTCGCCCAGTTGTTCTCCGGCGGCAGCTCAGTGCTGCTCTACGCCGTCGTCGGCGTGGCGTTCTTCATCGGCTTCCTCATCGTGCTGAACTTCGGGATGATCTACATCCGCGCGCTCTTCAGCGGCGCGAAGGTCACGTTCACCGAACTCATCGCGCTGAAACTCCGCAGCGTGCCCGTGGGGCTCATCGTGGACACGCGCATCACGGCCGTGAAGTCCGGCATCCCCATCACCATTGACGATTTGTCCACGCACTACCTCGCCGGCGGCAACATCGAGGCCGTCGTGCAGGCGCTCATCGCGGCGAAGAAGGCCGGCATCCACCTGGACTTCGACCGCAGTTGCGCGATTGACCTGGCCACCAAGGGCACGGGCAAGACCGTCCTCGAAGCCGTGAAGACTTCCGTGAACCCCAAGGTCATCGACTGCCCCGCCCCGACGTCCGGCAAGGTCACGATCGACGCCGTGGCCAAGGACGGCATCGCCGTGAAGGTGAAGGCCCGCGTGACCGTGCGCACGAACCTCGACCGCTTTGTCGGCGGCGCGACGGAGGAGACCATCATCGCGCGCGTCGGCGAAGGCATCGTCACCACCATCGGCTCCTCGGACAGCTACAAGGCCGTGCTCGAAAACCCCGACCGCATTTCCAAGACCGTGCTCTCGAAGGGCCTCGATTCCGGCACCGCGTTTGAAATTCTCTCGATTGACATCGCGGACGTGGACGTGGGCGAAAATGTCGGCGCGAAGCTCCAGGCCGAGCAGGCCGAGGCGAACAAGCTCATCGCCCAGGCGCAGGCGGAAGTCCGTCGCGCCGCCGCCGTGGCGACCGAGCAGGAGATGGTCGCCCGTGTGTCCGAGATGCGCGCCCGCGTCGTCGAGGCCGAGGCCCAGGTGCCGCTGGCGATGGCCGAGGCCTTCCGCAACGGCAACCTCGGCGTGATGGATTACTACAAGATGAAGAACATGCAGGCCGACACCGGCATGAGGGAGAGCATCGCCACGGCGGGTGCCACGCCGCAGGTGAAGAGCTGATTTCTGATCGCACCGACCGTGAGCGACCTGTTCCACATCACCGGCAGCCCGGCCTTCCCCGGCCTTCTTGCTGTCATCGACAACATCTGGGTGATGCTGGCCATCGTCGTCATCTCGGCGATTTCGAGCTGGCTTCAGAAGCGCAACCAGAAGAACGGCCAGCCGGAGCCGTGGGGCGGCGAAGACGACCAGAATTATCCCTCACAACAACGCGGTGGCCGTGGCACGGCCGCGCCGAATCCCAACCAGGCGTTGAACTGGGAGGAGGAACTCAAGCGCCTGCTCGAAGGCCAGCCGCCGCTCGACAGCACGGCGGGAACGCCCCCTCCGCCGCCCCCGCCCATCGTCCGCCGGCAAACACCCCCGCCACCACCGGTCCCGGTGCCGGTCTCGCGCGAGTCGCTGCCGACGGACCACG
>JBAYGL010000518.1:0-3583 GCA_041666725.1 Limisphaerales bacterium | reverse complement strand
GCTGATCAGGTTGGTCGAGGTTTCGAGGGTATAGGTCTGGTTTGTGATGCCTATCAGGTTCACGCTGATTTGCTTGTAGGTGGTCCCGATCACCGCGTAGTTCGTGAAGCCGGGCGCTGCAAAGCTGCTCGCCGTCACCGTCAGAGTCAGCGCGCGGTTGGTCACGGCACTGGCGCTGTCAGTCGCCCTGAAGCTGAGCGGAAAGGTTCCGCTTTCACCGGGTGTGCCGACGATCTCACCCGTCGCGGACACCAGGTTCAGCCCGCTGGGGAGGAATCCCGACTCGATGCTCCATGTTGTGACCGGTTGCGTGCCTCCCTGACCGCTCAGAAGGAAGCTGTAGGCCGTGCCCTGCGTGGCATCGGGCAGGCTGGCCGTGGTGATTTGAAACGGCTGGATCGCACGCTGCCAGTAGGTCACATATTGGTTGTTCGCCGTGTCCACGAAGAGCATCTGGATCATGCTGACGTTCGTCCACGCCACCACGGCATTGGTCACGGTGTGATTCGTCACCGACGGGAGGATACGGCTGTCCTCCAGCCCGCCGTCATACAGCCGCCCGCCGTTGATGCCGTCCACCCGGATTTCGATGTGATCCATGAAGGGCTGCGGCCCGACGACCGTGCCGTTGGTGGTCCTGTAGGTCCACCGGATTTCCTGGATCGTGTTGGTGGACGTCAGCACCACGGTCGGCACCGCGAGGATTTGCTGATCGGCCGAGAGCGGGGGCAGCAGGTTGAACAGCCGGTCCACGCCTTTGTAATTGACGGTGTAAACACCACCCGGCGGATGGGCGTTGGTCGTGAATTCCACCTGTGGCGACGCGTAATACGCCGAAGTGCCAAACATCGAGCCGTTGTATTGGTTCGTCGTGTTGGTCAGTCCCGAGCCGGCCGGCCCGCTGAAAATGACCGTGGCCGGGTAGTTCACGTCGTTGTCGATGTTGTAGAGGGCGAAGTAATTGACCAGGTATTCCGGGAAGCCGATGCTGCCGTTCGTCCCGTCAAAGAATCCGCGTGCGAAGCTGAACCCCAGATTGAACTGCCCCAGCGCCGTGCCGGTCTGGGTTCCCGTGGTGGTCAGGTTGAAATGCAGCTGCTTGAAGTAGGCCGCTATCCCCGTGGCTCCCGGGTAGCTGGTCGTGTCGGGCATCTGGGGGCCTTGTGCGACAAACATTTCCACCTGGTAAACCTGGCCGGGGCGGAGCTTGCGCGCCGGGATGAGCATCGAGGTGGACGTGTTGTCCAGAACCCCGGGCTGGCCCATGTCCGGTGAGCTGAACACCGTGTTGCTCCCACCGTCCCGGATGCTCAGGAAGACGTAGGCACCCGCGACGGCACCCAGGTCATCCCACATCAGCGTGAAGTCGAGGTTGGGGTCCACTGTCTGGGCGGCCGTAAAATTGTTGATGTGAGGTGTGGCGGAATAAGCTCCTCCCGTCAGTGGCAGCATGACTTCCTTGATGCCGTCGTTCACGGTTTTCATCGTCACGGTGTAGTTGCCGTCGGGGAAGGCTGCGTCGAGATCGACCACCGAGCTGAACGACTGCTCGAACGTATATTTGCTGTTGCCGTCAGCATTGACGGTCACCACCTGCGAGTTGGGTTTGGTGAACGTCACGTTGGTCAGCGCTCCGGGGGTCTGGAATTCGACCACGCATTGCATGACGACGCTTGAAACCCCCTCCGGCGTCGCCGCCCCGGTGCCGGTCTGGATGAAGTTCTGCCCCTTCAGCACGCGGAACCCCAGCACATCCGATGCGGAAGCCGGGTTTCCCGTCAGGAGCGCCGCGAGTCCGGCGAAAACAATCGCCCAGGTGGAGGTCTTTGTTGGTTTCATAAAATCAAGGCAGGTCGGCAGCCGGTTCAGGTTGCGGCCAGCCGCATTCAATGATGCTCAAATCGCGCGCGCTAGCAATCCCGATATCAGCACCAATACGAGTAGGGACGTATGCCCGGACCGGCCCGGAGCCTTCCTGCGGCGGAAAGCGGTCAGAAGTGCCGTTCTGCCAGTTTCCGGGCGCCAGCCCGGACGGCCTCGACCAGCGCGCGAGGTGCCACGGCCACGGCCCGGCCGCCCCAGGCCAGCACCCAGCGCTCGATTTCCACGAGGCTCGACAGCTTCATCCGCAGCTCCAGCCCGCCGTCAGCCAGATCCGCGAGCTCTTGCGACGCATGCCAGCGCTTCTCGCGGATGTAGTCCGCCACCTCGGCGTCGAAGCGGATGCAGACGTCAAACTCGCCTTCCGCCGAATGCACGCCGAAGCTGTCGCGCAATCGCTTCTCCAGCGAAAACTTTTGCGGGCGGGAGAACGTCCTGCCCGTTGCCTTCGCCTCCAGGATGCGCGCGGGCGCGAAGGTCCGAACGTCCTTGCGTCCGTGGTCGAAGGCGAAGAGGAACCACTCGCCGTTGATGTTCGCGAGATGATACGGGTCCACCACGCGGTGTTCCGGGGCGCGCTGGCCGGGTTTTCGGTAGGCGAGTTCGAGCTGGTGGCGCGCGGCGGTGGCCTTGGCGAGCGTGTCGAAGATGCCGAGGTTGAGCACCGGCTCCGCCGTTGTGCGGAACGAGATGGTCTGTTCCACGTCGGCGAGGTTCAGCGAGATGGTGTCGGGCAGCGCCTGCTCCATCTTGCGGATGGCGGAGAGAAGCGGCTTTTCAAAGCTCGTGCCGCGATACTGCTGGAGCGCCTTCTCCGCCACGATCAACGCGAACAGCTCGCCCTCGGTGATCTGAAACGTGGGGAACGCGCTGACCTCCTCCGTGTAGAAATAGCCGTTGCGCAGCTTGTCGAAGTCTATCGGCAGCCCCAGCCGGTCGCGCATGAACTCGACGTCGCGATAGACCGTCTTCGTCGTCACTTCCAGCTCGGCGGCGAGGCGGCTGGCGTTGGGAAAGCCTCCCGCATGAAGGGCCTGATGGATGCGCTGCATCCGTTCCAGCGGCGGGCGCGAGAGTGGGACGTGGGTGTTCTTCTTCGACACGCCCGAGAGTTAAAGAATCCTACCACACAAGGCGAGCCTCAAGCTGGCCTTGTGAGGCTCAGAGCGACACCGACGGTTTGCAGCAACCGATCTGTCAGGGCCATGGGCCCCACATGTTGGTGCTCGTCTTCACCCACTGAAGGCGGGTGACCGCACTCGCAGAACCGTCGGCAAAACTGGCGGTTCCCTGATCGGACAGCTGGCGGTTGTTGTTGACCGGACTGCGCGGGTTCTGGCGGCTGTGGTTGAAGACGAATCCGTTGCAGTAGAAGTTGTTGTTGGTGTTCACAAAACCGCTGTTGGTGTCTTTGATCCCGTCGCCGTCTGTGTCCAGGTTGAGCCCCCACCTGGCCGGGCTGTAGATCGTCCAGCCCCCTGATATCGGACCACCGCCGTAGCCATCGGCCTCGCCCGCCACGAAGACGTATGAGGCGAGACTGTCGAGCCGCATGCTGCCGCCGGTGCCGTTGGCGTTGACGTAGGCATGGACCTTTCCGTAGTTGAGGGAGGTGCTGCGGGTGAAATTGGTCGAGGTCACGGTGACAGACGGGCACGAGAGGATCGTCTCGAAGTTGGCACCGCTGGCGGCCACGATGTAG
>JBAYGL010000517.1:0-3610 GCA_041666725.1 Limisphaerales bacterium | reverse complement strand
CGAAAGCTTGCGCTCGGCGAGCCTGGCCGCGATGAAGGAATCGATGGGATTGCCGGTTGCCGATTGCCGATTGCCGATTGAAGGCGGCGTCGGCTTCACCGGTGCGATGTAGGACCAGTGGCCCTGATAATTCGCACCCTCCTCAATCCACTGCTTCAGCAGCGCGATCTGCTCCGGCTTGAGCTTCTTGTTCGACTCCGGCGGGGGCATGAGGTCCTTCTCGTCCTTGGTGGTGATGCGTGCCCACAGCTCGGACTTCTTCAAGTCCCTGGGGACCACGGCGTGCTTGGCGAGCGCACCCTCGGCCACGTCGAGGCGGAGCTTGGCCTTGCGCTGCTTTGCGTCGGGGCCGTGGCAGGCGTAGCAGGTGTCTGAAAGGATGGGGCGGATGTCCCGGTTGAAGTCAACTTTCCGCGCCGCTGCCGCAGCGTCCGGCAAAGTGGCCAGAAACGCAGCGGCTGCGAAAGTCCAACCCAACAGGCTCGTTTGTGTCATAGGCAGTTCGTTCGACCCATCCCCGGGATTTGACATTCACAACAGCCTGGGGCCGGCTGCGCGGCTTCTGCGTTGTCCGGGAGCAGGGGAATCACGGCACGGCAGTAATGTTTGTCCAGAGCCGAAGCAACGATAATTGTTGTTCCAAATTTGGCGGGAACAATGCCAATATCGAGCTGCGAAAGCGGTGTCGGGAACCGGGACTCAACCATAACAACAAAATATGAGGCACGATACCAAGCCGGCCAATGTTGTGGGAGCGCACCTGCGGAACATCCGAAACGAGGTTGGTTTCACCCAGGAGCGTCTGGCCAGAGGGTGCCAGGCCCTGGGCATGAACGTATCGCGGAGCGCCCTGGCAAAAATCGAGGCGCAAATCCGCCTTCTGAAAGCCTGCGAGCTTTTCATCATCGCGAAGGTTCTCAATGTTCCCATGGAGCGGTTTTATCCCAAAGGGTTTGGCGATCCACGGGCACCGAAGGATCAGAAGAGGCACCCGGTGGCGACCGCATCGGGGCAGCAGTGGAGCCTGGTCGGGCCGAGGCCGAAAAAAGGCCGGGACTTGTGGCGGGCGCCTATCGCAGTCCCGCCAGCTGACGACGCGAGAGGTAGAGGTCCATCCGTGCGAGGATGAAGTAGGCCCAGCGCTGCTTGAGCGTGCTCCAGAAAGTCTGCGATGCCCGCCATTCCTCGTGTCTGATCCGTTTGCAGTGCGCAAGATTTTCCCCGAACAGCTGCCTTCCCCCTTCCGCCAGCAGTTCGTTTTTCAGGCGCAGGGAGAGTTCATAGTTGATGTGCAGGCTGCGGGTGTCGAGGTTGGCGGAGCCGACATAGGCCACGTCGTCAATGAGGACAAGCTTCGTGTGGAGAATCTGCGGCTGATACTCGTAAACCTCCACGCCCGCGGCCAGCAGCGCGCGATAGAGCCGCCGGGTGGCGTATTGCGCCAGCGGCACGTCGGACTGGCCGGGCACGATCAATTGCACCCGCCCGCCCCGGCGCGCGACAGCCGTGAGCGCGCGGCGCAGCTTCCAGGTCGGGAGAAAATATGCGGCCATGATCCGCACATCGCGCGCGGCGCGCAGGTCGGTGCGCAGGGCCCGTTTGAGCGTGCTGAAGCCGCGCCCCGGCCCGCTCATCAGGAGGTCGCCGTCCTCGCCGGTGATCCGCGCGTGCGCGCCGGTCCGCATCACACGCATGAATGCGCGGTGTTTCAGTTCCGCTCGGGTGAACATCTTGTCGAAGGAGCCCGCAAGCTGCATGGCCAGATCCCCCGCGATGTGCAGGCCCACGTCGCACCAGCCGCGTTTCACGCCGTCGCCGACGTATTCGGGCGCGATGTTAAACCCGCCGACAAAGGCGCATTGCTCGTCGCACACAAGCAGCTTGCGATGGTCCCGGAAGATGAATCCCCGGTGCGTCTGCTCATTGAACCGGCGGAACTCGCCGCCCGCCCGCCGCAGCGGTTCCCAGTAACTGTCCGGAACATCCTGTGAACCCCACGCATCGACGATCACATACACCTGGGCGCCGCGCCGCTGCGCACGCAGAAGCGCGGCGAGGAACTGGTTGCCCGGATCGCCGGTGCTGAAGATGTAGGTCTCCAGCCGCACGGAGTGACGGGCCGCCTCGATGGCCGCAAGCATCGCGGCAAAGGCTTCGTCTCCGTTGCGGAGCCAACGGAACGCGGTGCTGGTGGAGATGACTGGCATTCGACTCGGGCGAAGTCTAGCAGCACGGGGGCCGGATTTGCCAGCGCGGCAACCCGGTTCCGGTTCCGATCTGCAATCCGCCGCCGCTCCCTGCGTGCCCGGTGCCTAGATTTTCCACCCTTCGCGATACTTGTGCTGGATGAACTGATCCGCCTCCGGGCATCCCATGGCGCGGAGTTTCTTCGCGTCCCAGACAAGTTTCCTGCCGACGCGGAAGGAGACGTTGCCGAGCAGGCCGGCCTCGGAGAGCGGGCCGCCGTAGGCGAAGTCGCACTCGGCCTTGCCGCCGGTCTTGATGGCATGGATCCATTGTTCGTGGTGCCAGTTGTTGCCCTTGGCGTCCGGCACGAACGGGGCGGGCGGCTGGAAATTCGCGAACTTGTCCTCGGGCAGGAGCAGGCGCTGCGTGTAGTTCGCCAGCAGCCGGCCCTTGTCCCCGATGAACAGCACGCCGCCGCCCTTCCATTTGTCGAGCAGCGGCCCCAGCTCCTGTTCGGGGCGGTATTTGCCCTGATACCAGGTGAGCTTCACGGGCGGCTGCTTGCCGCGGGCGGGATATTCGTAGCGAACCTTGAGGTCCACCGGCACCTGCTCGGGGTCCACGGCGGGGCCTTCAGCCTCGACCGTCAGCGGATACTTCAGGTCCAGCGACCAGTGGGCGAGGTCCGCATAATGGCACCAGAAATCCGCCAGCGTGCCGCCGCCGAAGTGCCAGAAATTCCGCCAGCTGAACGGCGCATACTCGGGCCGGTAGCTGATGTATTCCACCGGGCCGAGCCAGAGGTCGTAGTCGAGCGTGCCGGGCGGCGGCGGCGGATTCGCGACGACGGCCTTGTTCCCGTAGATCGCGCCGGCCCAGATGTGGACTTCCTTCACCGCGCCGATGGCCCCGCTCTGCACCAGTTCGACGCAGCGCCGGTAGTTGTTGGCGGAGTGCGAGTGAATCTGGTTGCCCATTTGCGTGATGCGCTTGGTCTTGGCCGCCGTGTCGGTCATCACGCGGACCTCGGAGACCGTGCGGGCGAGCGGCTTCTCGCAATAGACATGGCGGCCGCTGCGCATCGCATACACGGCGCAAACGGCGTGGGTGTGGTCCGGCGTGCCGACGACCACGGCATCAATGTCCTTTTGCTCGAGCATCTTTCGGAAGTCCCGATACTTCTTTGCGCCGGGGAACTTCACGCCCGCCTTGTCCAGGTTCGTTTCGTCCACGTCGCAGAGCGCGACGATGTTCTCGCCCTTCACGCCCTCGATGTCGCTGGCCGCGCGTCCGCCCGTGCCGATGCACCCGATGTTGAGCTTGTTGTTGGGCGAGCCCTGGCTGCGCAGGAAATACGGCGCGGCCAGCAGGCTGGCGGAGGTGGCGAGGAAGCGACGGCGATTTAGTGAGGAGTTCATTCGTG
>JBAYGL010000516.1:0-3621 GCA_041666725.1 Limisphaerales bacterium | reverse complement strand
TCCTTCTCCCTTCGCGGAGCGAGGGGAGAAGGTGGCCGCAGGCCGGATGAGGGGAGCGGCCACTTGTGCCGACGAAGCCAACCCCTCACCCCGGCCCTCTCCCCTTGCTCCGCAAAGGGAGAGGGAGGAACGCAGTTCCCTGCGCCTGGGTTCAACCAGATTTCACCGGTAGTTGGTATAAGCCGGCGCACGTTCGTGAGAACGTGGTTGGCCTCTGCTTCACCGCCTGCCGAACATTTCCTCCGCCGTCTTGCGGAAGACGCCTTGCGCCTTCGCACCCTCGCCGGGGAAACCGGCGTGCTGAACAAGCCAGACGGTGATGAGACCGCGCTGCGGATCAATGGACATGTTCGTGGCCAGCGCGCCGCCGTGGCCGAAGGTCGGGCCGGCGGACCAGCCCAGGCCGTAGCTCTGCGGCAAGCCCGCAGGCGTCTGGCGGCTGGTCATTTCCTTCACGGCCTTTGCGGAGAGGTATCGCCTGCCGTTCAGCTCACCACCGTTGAGCACCATCTGGCAGAACGTCGCGACGTCACTGGCGGTGGAGAAGAGCCCGCCGGCGGGCATCGGAAAACGCTTCGCGTGATCGCTGAGAGGATATTGGAGCTGGCTGATGGTGTTCGTTTCCAGGCCGGTCTTCGCGGCGTTGGGCTTGTGGGGCGTGGCCAGGCGCTTGAGCTGCTCCGCGCCGGGCCAGAAGGTCGTGTCCTTCATGCCGAGCGGCTTGAACAGGCGCGCGTCCATGAATGCCTCGTAGCTCTGGCCGGTGAGGACTTCGATGAGCCGGGCGGCGGTGTTGATGCCGGCGTTCGAGTAGGTGTATTTCGTGCCCGGTTCGAAAGTCAGCGGCATCTTCGCGTAGCTCACCACTGCGTCGCGAAGCGGGAGGGCGTCGAGCGTCGGCTGCTCGGCGGCGGACTTGAACGGCAGGCCGCTGGTGTGGCTGAGGACTTCGCGGACGGTGATCGGGTGCGCGGGAGCCTTGAGCAGCGGTTTGCCTTCCGGGCCTTTGCCGGCGTCGAGCTGCTGGCCCTTGAACTCGGGCAGGTATTTCTCCACCGGGGCATCGAGGTCCAGCCTGCCTTCGTCCACCAGCATCATCACGGCGGTGGCGGTGATGGACTTGGACTGCGAGGCGATCCAGAAGAGCGCGTCGGTTTTCATCGGCTGCTTCGTCGCGCGGTTGGCGAAGCCGACGGCCTCGACGGCAAGCACCTTGTCCTTGTTCGCCACGAGCGCGACGACTCCGGCCAATTCACCTTTCCCGACGAAGGGTTTTAACGCGTCGCCGATGGGCGAGGCGGCAACGACCGCGTGCAAGGTGGCGAGGAAGAGCGAGAACAGCAGGGTGGGTTTCATAAATTAGTCGCGGGTGTCGGATGGGGTTTTCGCAGGGGCTATTCAGGGAGCCACAGATGGGCACAGATGGAACACAGATGAAGACGCCGGAGCGCGGGCGGCCCGCCCGCTTGGCGCGCACGGCGTTCGCAACAGCCCAAGTTCAGCGACCCGGCCTGCGAGGGAGGGTGTCCGTTTGGAACTCGGAAGCGATGGCCGTGTTTGGTCAGGGCACAGAGGAGGCGTCCTCTTCGGGTCGCATGTAGTCTCGTGGAAATATCGCAATGAGTCTCTGGGGGGTGGAGATGCCGTGAACCCGTCGGCCCTCGTGCAACACAACCCTCTAGTAAATTGGCTCGTCATCTGCAACCAGGCGCAACCGCTTGACGACGCTCTGGCAAAACTGTGCGTGCCGCCGACGCTTGTCGCTCCATCGCAGCCCACCTCGAAAGAAACGCCGGACGTAGTCGGCAATCGCCTGCCACCGTTGAGCGCGATGGTCCCGTTGGAACGCTCTGCCACGCATCTCGTGAACGAATATGAGCTGGTCTCGCTTGTAAAAGACTCGCCCGTGACGGTCCAGGTCGTTGCGAGCCTTGTCCATCTCGACAACCTCAACCTCGCCCGGAAGCTCAACGCTGGTCTGCTCTCGTAAGATTGCTAGGGTCAATTCCACGATGCGCTAAAGCCGCTTAACGACCCAAGCTCAACGACCCGGCGCACGGGACGCAACGACTGCAACCGCGACGCTCACGCCGGGTTAGCGCATGGTTAGGCATCATGTTCCCTCCACATACTCAACTGCAATCTCAGGATGATGCGCCATCAAATAATCGCGCAATCTGCTGGCATGGCCAACCAGCCTGACCTTTCGCGTGCTCCCGTCCGAAAATGTGATGGTAAGAGAACTCGAACAATCGTCTATCACGATAGCGCGAACAGTGCTCAATGAGATACGCCCGGAAGACTTCGGCCAGCGGGCGTAAGCCCAACTCAACACGCCGTCCTCGATGCTCATGCTCCATGTCTCACCTCTGAGAAACGCGAAGATGCCGCTGCACACGAGGATGACCAAGACCGCGCTAATGGTGGTGAAGACTGGGTCGTGCGAAAAGAAGAACAACGCCGCAAGAACAGCGACAAAGCCGACGACAAGCACCGTGTAAACACTGCGTCCTTTCTGCTCGTAGCTGTAGGATGGCTGAACGGTGCTCATGATGCCTAACAGTCTTGCTCACCCGCAGTTTCATCTCCTACGCGCCAAGCGGCCCGGCGGGCCGCGCTCCGGGGCAGTTGCGTCCTGGTCATGGCAGTCCTTTCGGGCGGCGGGGGGAGGGACCGGTGGTTACGACCGGAGTCGGCGCGACCTCTGCCGGGGCGACGGGGGCGGGCGAGGCGGGCTTGGTTCGCGCTGGCGGCTTCCCGGCCAGTTCGCCGTAGAGGTCGCGGTAGTCCCCAAGCATCGCGGTCATGCTGTAGAACTGCTCGGCGCGCTTGCGGCCGGCCACGCCCATCTTCACGCAGGTCTCGGGGTTCGAGAGGATGGCGATGAGCGCGTGCGCGGTCTCGGCGGGGGACATGATCTTGGTGAGGCGGCCGGCGCGGCCCAGCGTCTTGTCCGGCGGCGTGCGGCCAAACATGAGTTCGCGGCACGCGCCGACGTCGCTGCACACGTTGGGCTTGCCGGCGGCCATGCCTTCGAGGACGACGAGCGGCAAGCCCTCGCTGATGCTGGTGAGCACGAGCACGTCCATGCGCGGCAGCACTTCCATGATCTTGCTCATGCCCAGGAAATGCACCTTTTCCTCGATGTGCAGGAGCTTCACGATCTTGGAGCATTCATCGAAGTAGATCGGGTCCTCGGCGTAAGGCCCGGCGATGAGGAACTCCACCTCGGGCATCCGCTCGCAGACGATGCGCGCGGCGCGCAGCAGCGTCTTCACGTCCTTGATGGGCACGACGCGCCCGATGAAGCCGACGTATTTCTTGTCCGGGCCGGCCTGCCAGCGCGCCATGTGCTGCTGGTAGATGCCGTCGAAGCGCGTCGGCTCGATCCCGTTGGGGATGATGGAAATCTTCCGTTCGTCCGCTCCGAACTCGATCTCGGTCGCGGCGTTGCCGGAGTAAAGCGTGATGATCTTCGCCGCCTGGTCGTAGGCCACCTGGCCGAGGAACATGAAGAGGTTGATCCACATCTGCTTCAGCCTGCCAAGGCCCTCGCTGAAGTTGATCTGGAACCGGTCCGCCTCGTAAATCCAGTCGGCCTGGCTGATCTCGGCGATGCGT
>JBAYGL010000515.1:0-3623 GCA_041666725.1 Limisphaerales bacterium | reverse complement strand
TGCGGCGGGCATACATGGAAATGATCCTGCCGATCTTGCCGTCGGCAATCTCCTGCTTTGCGGCGGCGTAGCGCGGGTTGAAGCGGCAGATGTGGCCGACCATGAAGAAGCCCTTCGCGACGCCGGCGGCGTTCACGATTGAATCGCAGTCGGCGACGGTCGAAGCCATCGGCTTTTCCAGGAAAACGTGCTTGCCCGCCTGCAATGCGGCGACGGCGGGCGCGGCGTGCTGGTCCCACATCGTCGTGATGCTCACGGCCTCGAGTTCGGGATCGGCAAGCATCGTGTGGTAGTCGGTGAAGATTTTCTTCGCGCCGAACTTCTTCGCGACCTCGGCCAGCCGCCCGGAGTTGCGGGTGCAGACCGCGTGCAATTCCACGTTGGGAATCGCGGCGAGCGCTTCACAATGCTTCTCACCAAACCAGCCGAGGCCGAGGACGCCGTATTTTATTTTTTTCATGGGTGGGGTTGGTTGTGTTGACTGTCTGTTTCGTTGCGGGGCGCGGCATGTCCGCGTCATGCCGGGCGGACCGGGCCGTCACATTCGCCGAATTCCGCCAGTGCGCCGGGGCCGGCCAGCGGACGGATGTTGATCTGATATTTCCTTCCCTCGCCCGGCTCCAGGAACGGCTCCGCGAGCCTGTGCCGGTCGCGCGCCTTTCCGAGCAGCGAGCCGGAGAAGACTTCAAGTGCGCTGGCGTAACTGCGGCGGGGGCCGTAGTGCTGCCAGTTCGCGAGCCGTGGCAGCGCCTTCTTCGGATAGCTGATTTCGAGGCCGAGCCTGAGCTTGTCGTTGATGATCCCGATGCGGCACCAGCCGTTGCGTTCCGCCCCGGTGTCCACGAGCAGCCCGCGTTCGCCGCTCCCGGCGTGCTCCGGCAGCGGACCGGGCACGCGCTTGAGCTTGTTCATCGCGGCGGCGGCGAGCGGCTGCACGATGTCCTGGCCGGGCGGCGGGGGCACGACCCAATGCTCCGCCCTGCCGCGATAGACAAAGCGCGCACCACGGTCGAGCAACGGCCAGCCCAGATTGCAGTGGTAGAGCCAGTGATGCGCCACGCGTGTGTCACCACGATTCGTCACCTCGTCTTCAATGCGAATCTCCGGCACGCCGAGGGTGCAGCGGATCGTTCGACGGATTTCAAACACGGGGCCGAAGACGCGCGAGTCACGCACCACGAGCCCCAGCTCCATTTCGTTGCGACCGCGATGCGGATCGGGATTGCGCAAGGTTTCGACCTGCGCCGGCTGGCTGGAATAACGGCCGTGAAGCGATGTCTCCACGCCGTCCACCATGCGCGGGCCGCCCATGTATTCCGGCCCGCAGGTCGTCACCAGTCCGCCGGCCCAGCCGCGCAGCCACTCCACGCCGGCGTGATATGCGGGACTCGGCGGAAGAAGGCCGTTGGGCGTGAGGTAGGCGAGCGGGAACTCATTGAAGGCCGCGTCCACAATGTCGCCTCCGCGGTCGAGGGCGACGGTGAACCGCAGTCCCGCGCCGGTGTCGAACAACGCCACACGCGTCGCGCACCCGCCGCCCGCGCCCGGCGAATCAAGCGTGCCGGTGCGGATGCCGCCGAGCTGGAGCGGGTTCTCGAACTTGTCCAGATCAGGCGCCAGCGCGGGAGCGGTCGGGAGTTTTGACTTGGTCATGGCGCGTTGCCGGCGGGGACATTGATCGCATCCCGCATGAACTGGAACGGTGCAGCCATTTTTGCGCGACTTCTCATTCTCTGCATTCGATTACCGGCCCCGGTGCTCACCACGGCGGCAATCCCATCGTCCCGCCATCAAGCACGATGGAGGTTCCGTTGATGTAGCCCGCCTCGTCGCTCAACAGAAACGCCGCCGTTTGGGCGATGTCGATGGGCTGGCCGAGCCGGCGCACCGGGATGCGGCGCGCCACATCGGCGTAGAGTTCGGCGATGGGTTTGTCCCAGCCGTCGCAGGTGGCCGCGAGCATCGGCGTGTCGATCGTGCCGGGACAGATGCCGACGACGCGCACCTTGCCGGCGTGATCCACCGCGAGGCAGCGCACCAGGGATTCAAGCGCGCCCTTGGAGGCGCAGTAGAGCGCGTGCGCCGGGAAGCCGATGAACGCCGCCACCGACGTCGTGATGAGGAACACGCCCTTGCCCTGCCGCTCCATCACGGGCACGACGTGCTTCGCCGTCCAGAAAACGCTCTTCACATTCACGCCCATGATCTTGTCCCACGCGGCGTCGTTGAACTCGGTGACCTTGCCCTTGCCCCAGACGCCTGCGTTGCAATGCACGCCGTCGATCCGCCCGTAAAGCTCCACCGCGCGCGCGACCATTGCCTGCACGCTGTCTTCACGCGACACGTCGGTGAACACGAAGCGCACGTCATGGCCCGCCGCGCGCAGCTCCTTTTCGAGCGCCGCGCCGCGGTCGTCCTGGTTCGATGCGATGACCACGCGCGCGCCGAGCGACGCGAAATGCCGGCTGCACGCCTCGCCAATGCCCGACGTGCCGCCGGTGACGAGGATGACTTTGTCTTTGATGTTCATATTTTCATCTCCACGGCAGGTCGCTGTCCTTCTCAAACTTCATGAACTCGATCACCGCGCCGTCCTTCATCACGAAGGCGACGGTGAAGTTCGGCGACGGGTTGAACGGCTCGATGAGGACGTTCTCCCCGCGCAACGCCACGGCGAGGTCGTCAACGCGGTAGGCCACGTGGGGCAGGTCGCGCACGGGGCCCTTCACCGGGCTGTCCTTCTCAAAGCGCAGATACTCGACCTTGTAGGGATGCTTGCGCGGGTCGGTCACCCAGACCTTGGTGTCTTCCACGTAGTATTCGCCGGGATGGCTCTCGTCGGTCGGCAGGCCGATGTGATGGAACTCTTTCATGTCATTCCTTTCCTTGTCTCGCCGCGATGGCACGGTCGGCCATGCGGAAAAAATCATTCTCCGGCGCGTAACCGAGCACGGTGCGCGCGCGGGTGATGTTGATTTCGAACGGGTGATACTTCGGCTGGCGAATCTCCACCGTCGGCACGCCGAGCTTCTTCGACAGATGCTCCGCCGCGACGCGGTAATCGAACGCCGACGGCCCGGCGATGTTGAACGTCTGCCCGAGCGCGGACGGGTTGCCGAGCATCCGGTCGAACGCCTGCATCACGTCGTCCACGTGGACGATGTGCCGGCGAAGCGGCGTGCCGTGCGCGTCGGTGAGGATGGGGATGCGTTCCTGTTTCGCGCGCACGAGCGCGAGCACGTCCGGGCCGACCTCGCCGAAGCCGTGGCCCGGCTCGGCGGGGTTCACGTTGCAGAGCAGCGAGAAGTGGTTGAGCAAATCGTCGCGCTCGAACACCCACGACGAACGCAGCACGGTGACGGGCACGCCGTATTGGATGGCGTATTGCCCGGCCATCGTTTCCTCCATGACCTTCGAGAACGCGTAGTAGCCCGGATACGCCGCGAGCGGGTGGTTCTCGTCGATCGGGATCGGCTGCGGATAAAACCAGATGCCGAACGCCGCGTCGCCGCCGAAGAGGATGAACTGCTTCACGCCGTGGCGGCGGCAGGCTTCGAGGATGTTGAACGTGCCGCGGATGCTCACATCGAAGAACGTGTCGGCGTCCTCCTTCGTCGTGGCGA
>JBAYGL010000514.1:0-3628 GCA_041666725.1 Limisphaerales bacterium | reverse complement strand
GGCGACGGCGGAGCATCCCCGCAGCGGGCTGTGACGCCCGAGCCAACGCAGGCCACCGGCAAAAGACCCGCCGCCCGGAGGGTTTTCAGGGAAAAGGCCATCTGGCTTCGTTGTTCCTCAGTCGAAGATCCACAAGGGATATTCTCCTTCGTCACGCCTCGCCATCCGGCCTTTTCCCTGAAAACAGGACCCCGCCCAGTTTTCAGACAGGCTCCAAGGAGGTGGTTCATGACGGGGGTAATTGCTTGGCTCAAATAAGGCAATTGCGGGTGTCTTGTTGCCGTCCTAGGCTCGCGATGCTTGTTCGGAGAACACGCCATGCGATTCAAAAGCAAAACAGTTCTGGTGACGGGTGCCGGTCAGAACACCGGTCTTGGCATCGCGGCGGAATTTGCCGCGGAAGGCGCCACGGTCTTTCTCAACGACAGGACTGCCGAGGCTGTGGGCGACGCCGTTGCCATCCTTCGCCGTCGTGGATTTAAGAGGGTTCTCGGCGTTCCCGGCGACATCGGGCAGGCGGCTGATGTGGACGCAATTTTCAGGCAAATCGCCGCGAGGACCAGACGCCTTGACGTGCTGGTGAACAACGCGGCCCATCTCGGTGTTGGGCCCGGTTTCATGGACACGAAACTCGACTTCTTCGTGACGGTGGTGCAGGTGAATCTGGTCGGCACCTTCCACGTTTCGCAGCAGGCCGCGCGCCTCATGAAAGGCGGCGGCGCGATCATCAACATCGGTTCCAACGTTTCCACGCGGGCCATCCACAAGCGGGCGGCGTATCTGGCCAGCAAGGGCGGTGTTGATGCGCTGACGCTCTCGATGGCCGTTGACCTGGGCCCGCTCGGGATACGCGTGAACACGGTGGCTCCGGGCTACATTCACACCGACCGCTGGGCGAACCTGTCGCCTGCGGACATCCGACGGCGGCGAACGAATGTTCCGCTGGGCCGCGAGGCGACGGCGAAGGACATAGCGCAGGCCGTGCTGTTCCTCGCATCCGATGCCGCCGCGAATATCACGGGCACGCGCCTGGTCGTGGACGGCGGCTGTTCTGCGCAACACATGCCGGCGGACATTGACGTATGAGTGATGATGGAAAGAACGCCGGTTCGTCCGCGCCGCGCCGCAACTACAAGTGGGAACTGCTCGGCCTGCTTTGTCTCGCCTTCTTCTTTCACCAGGGCGACCGCGCGATCTACGGTGTCGTGCTCTCCGCGATCAAGGGCGACCTCGGCCTTTCCGACAGCCAGCTTGGGTTGGTCGGCACCGTGCTGTTTGCCACGCTGGCGGTGATGATGCCAGTCGCCGGCTATCTTGGCGACTTGTGGAACCGGAAACGCATCATCATCGGCAGCCTGCTGTTTTGGAGCGCGGCCACCATGTGCACGGGCTTCGCCGGCGGGCTCGCCGCGCTGATCGCCTTCCGCAGCGTGGCGACCGCGGGTGGCGAGTCGTTCTACGCACCGGCCGCTTATCCGCTGCTTGCGGCACATCACGTTCGGACACGAGGCCGCGCGCTGGCGATCCACCAGTCCTCTCTCTACATCGGCGTGATGGTGAGCGGCTTCCTTGGCGGCTACATTGCCGACCACTGGGGCTGGCGCTCGGTGTTTTACGTCTTCGGCATGGGTGGCATCGGACTGGGGCTGATCCTGATGTGGCGCATGCTCGACGCGCCGCCACCCGCCGCCCGGCTCTCCGCCGGGGAGCGCATTCCGATCTGGCAGGCGCTGGGCGCGGTGTTCCGTTCGCCCACGGCGCTGCTGCTGACCGCGGGATTCACCGCGATCGTGTTTGTCAACAACGCCTACGTTGTCTGGGCGCCGGTGTTCTTGCAGGAGCGTTTTCATCTCACACTGGCTCAAGCCGGCGGATACGCAATGTTCTACCACCATCTTGCAGCGCTGATTGGCATCCTCTTCGGCGGCTGGCTCTCCGACCGCCTTGCGCTGCTGCGTCCGGTGTTCCGTCTGCAATTGATGGCGGCTGCGATGCTGCTCGGCGCGCCGGTGATCTTCCTGCTCGGCCGCGCCGATGGACTCGTCACGGCATGCGGCATCATGGCCGGATTCGGGCTGTTCCGCGGCCTATACGAGGCCAACACCCACGCCGCGCTGTTCCAGGTGATCACGCCGCGCTACCGCGCCTCAGCGGTCGGCATCATGACGATGCTGGCCTTCCTCATCGGCTCGCTTTCGCCGTGGCTGCTGGGCCATCTGCGTGAGACCTGTTCAGCCGGGCAGGGCCTGGGCCTTGGCTTCTCCGCGCTCGCGGGCGCATACTTGATCGGCGGTCTCGCGCTCGTGACGGCGATCCTGTTCACCTTCCAGCGCGACTATTGCCCGGAGGACGCGGCTCCGGCGGAAGGGGGGCATTGAGGTGAGCATGCGCATCCCCTGGCTCGGCCAGCTCGCCGCCGCGTTGCACTGCGGCCGCGCCGTGAACTGCGCCACGCTTTTTGAAAAACTCATCCATCCCCAACGACCCAAGGTGACCCCATGAAAATAACCAGCATCCGCACCTTGATCTGCCATGCCTACCGGACCAACTGGGTCTTTGTAAAGGTGCTCACCGACGAAGGACTGCACGGTGTTGGTGAATGCACGCTGGAGTATCGCGAGCTTACCGTTGCGCAGGCCGTGCAGGAACTCGGACGCACGCTGGTCGGAAAGGACCCGCACAACATCGAGGCCATCTGGCATCAGGCCTACCGCGATGTCTACTGGCGCGGCGGTCCCGTGCTCATGAGCGCGCTCTCCGGCGTCGAGATGGCGCTGTGGGACATCAAAGGCAAGGAGCTTGGCGTTCCGGTTTATCAACTGCTCGGCGGGAAAGTGCGCGATGCGGTTCCGTGCTACGCCAACGGCTGGTTCGCGCCAGCCAGGACGCCCGACGAATTCGCGGAAAAGGCGAGGCTTGCGGTGAATGCCGGCTTCCGCGGGCTGAAATGGGACCCGTTCGGCGCGGCCTATCTCGAAATAGACAAGCCCGGTCTGCGCGCTGCGTTGAAGTGCATCGAAGCAGTTGTCAGTGCCGTCGGCCCCGAAGTGGACATCCTCATCGAAGGCCATGGACGTTTCAACGTGCCGACGGCAATCCGCATCGCACACGCGCTCGAGGATTTTGACATCCACTGGTTCGAGGAGCCGATTCCGCCCGACAATCTCGAAGCACTGGCCGAGGTGAGGCGGCGTTCGCGCGTCCCCATCGCCGCCGGCGAGCGCCTCTACAGCCGCTGGGATTACCAGCGTTTCTTCAATCTGCACTGCGCCGATTTCGCACAGCCCGACGTGAGCCACGTGGGCGGCATCATGGAGGTGAAGAAGATCGCAGCGCAGGCCGAGGCGCTTCACCTCGCCATCTGCCCCCACAACCCGAGCGGCCCGGTGGCCAATGCCGCCAGCCTCCAGCTCGCCGCATGCGTCCCGAACTTCTCAATTCTCGAAACGATGAGTTCCGACGTGCCGCATCGCCGCGACATCAGCACTGAGCGCGTCGTGTTTGAAAACGGTGCGATGAAAATTCCCGATGCGCCCGGTCTCGGCATCGATCTCCACGAAGAAGCCATCGCCGCGCATCCCTATCAACCGCGCGACCTGCGCCACTACACCGGCGAACTCACCGACAT
>JBAYGL010000513.1:0-3638 GCA_041666725.1 Limisphaerales bacterium | reverse complement strand
CGCCGACGGGCTCGGGCAAATCGCTCGTGGCCGCCGCGCTGCATTTCAAGGCGCTGGCCCAGGGCAGGCGCTCCATCTACACCTGTCCCATCAAGGCGCTGGTGAATGAAAAGTTTCTCGCGCTCTGCCGCGAATTCGGCCCGGACAACGTGGGCCTGAGCACCGGAGACGCAACGGTGAACCGCGACGCGCCCATCCTCTGCTGCACCGCCGAGATTCTCGCCAACATCGCGTTGCGGGAAGGTCCGGACGCGGCCGTGCGCGAGGTCATCATGGACGAGTTCCATTATTATGCGGATCGCGAGCGCGGCTGGGCGTGGCAGGTGCCGCTGCTCACGCTGCCGCAGGTGCGCTTCCTCCTGATGTCCGCCACGCTGGGCGACACGGCGTTCTTCGAGGCGGAGCTGACGCGCCTCAACGCGCGGCCCACGGTGACGGTGGCCTCGACGGGCCGGCCCGTGCCGCTGGAGCACGCCTACTCCGAATTGCCGCTGGCCAAGACGCTCGAGAGCCTGCTGGCGGACGGCAAGGGGCCGGTTTACGTCGTCCACTTCACGCAGCTCGAAGCGGCGCAGAGCGCGCAGGACTTCACCAGCATCAATGTCTGCACGCGCGAGGAAAAGGCGGCGATAGCCGGCGCGCTGGAGGGCTTCAAGTTCACCAGTCCCTACGGCCCGGAGATCAAGAAGTGGCTGCGGCACGGCATCGGGCTGCACCACGCGGGGCTGCTGCCCAAGTATCGGGTGCTCGTCGAGCAGCTCGCGCAACGCGGGCTGCTCAAAGTCATCTGCGGCACGGACACGTTGGGCGTGGGGATCAACGTCCCGATCCGCACGGTGCTCTTCACGAAGCTGTGCAAGTTCGACGGACAGAAGACGGGCATCCTGAGCGCGCGGGACTTTCACCAGATCGGCGGACGCGCGGGCCGCAAGGGCTTCGACGACCGCGGCTGGGTTGTGGCGCAGGCACCGGAGCATGTGATCGAGAATCTCAAGCTCGCCGAGAAGTCGGCGCGCGACGGCAAGAAGGTCGTGAAGCGCCAGCCGCCCGAACACAATTTCGTGAACTGGGACAAGAACACCTTCGCCCGGCTGATGACCGCGCCGCCGGAGCGGCTGATGTCGCGGTTTCAGGTGACGCACGCGATGCTGCTCAACGTCCTGAGCCGGCCGGGTGACGGCTGCGCTGCAATGCAGCGGCTCATCCGCGACTGCCACGAATCGCCGAAGCAGAAGCAGGCACATCGGCGGCGCGCGTGGCAGTTGTTCCGTTCGCTGGTCGAGCACAAGATCATCGAGTTCATCCCGCCAACGCCAACCGGCTCCAAGCTCCGTGTGAACGTCACGTTGCAGGACGACTTCTCCATGGATCAGACGCTCTCGCTTTACCTGCTGGAGACGCTGCCGCTCATGGATCCGCAGGCCCCGGACTACGCGCTGGTCGTGCTGACGCTGGCGGAGTCCATCGTCGAGGACCCGGATGTCATCCTGCGCCGGCAGCTCGGGCGGGTGAAGGACCAGAAGATGGCGGAGATGAAGATGGAGGGCATCGCCTACGACCAGCGGATGGATGAGCTGGAGAAGCTCGAATACCCGAAGCCCAACCGCGAGTTCATCTACTCGACGTTCAACGAGTTCGCCGCGCGCCACCCGTGGGTTGGGCAGGAAAACATCCGGCCCAAATCCATCGCGCGCGAGATGTTCGAGTCGTTCCGTTCGTTCTCGGATTACATCCGTGATTATGAGCTGCAACGCGCCGAGGGCGTGCTGCTGCGGCACTTGAACGGCGTCTTCAAGGTGCTGACGCAGACCGTGCCCGACGCCGCGAAGAACGACACGTTGCGCGAAATGGAAATCTACCTTGGCACGATGATCCGGCAGGTGGACGCCAGCCTGATGGACGAATGGGAGCGGATGCGCAATCCCGACTATCAGCGTGCCGAGACCAAGGAAGTCCGTCCGCCCGGAGCCGAGGAGGCGGCGCGTGACATCACGCGGGACGCAAAGGCGTTCACCGCCGCGATCCGCACACAACTCTTCAGTTTCCTGCGCGGCTGGGTGAACGGCGATACCGAGACGGCCCTCAGCCATCTCGCTTTATCCGAGGACGCCGAGGGAAACCCGTGGACCGCCGAGCGCCTGCGCGCCGCGATGGACGGGTTCCTTGTCGGGCATCGCCACCTTTGCCTCGATCCCGAGGCGCGCAACGCCCGGCACACTTACGTCACGCCCGCCGAGGACAAGCGCACCTGGCGCGGGCAGCAAATGCTCGTGGACCCGGACGGACACAACGATTGGGTCGCGGAGTTTGCGGTGGACCTGGCGGCGTCGCGCGTGCAAGCCGAACCCGTGTTGCGGCTTGTCCGGATTGGAAGCCTGACCTGAACTGCCTCGGGCCCGATGGGGATCAGAAGTCCCCACCGCCGGAGTCGCCACCGGAGTCCCCGCCGCCGGAATCGCCGCTGAAATCGCCACCCGAGCCGGAGTAATCGCTGTCCCGGCCGGCAAACCCGCCTTCGCCGCTGCTGCCGCGATCATGATCCGCGCCCCAGGCGGAGCCGTGGTCGCCCGAAAACTGGTCGTAGAGCCACATCCCTGCCGCGGCTCCGAACATTCCGCCGAGCAGCGAGCTGAAAAAACCGCCACCGCTCGAAACGGGGCCCGCGCCCGCGCCCGCGCCGCTGCTGCGGGAGATTGAACGGAACAGGCCGATCACCAGCCAGACGACCGCCAGGCCGAGCACCACCGCGAGGATCGTGCCCAACGGACTGGAACCTTCGCTCCGGCCGGCCGGGGCTGTCGTGGCGCCGGCCGCTGGCGCGTTGGGCCGGGTGCGCAGGGCGGCGTGGCCGGCCATTGTGTTGAAAACGAAGTTCACGCCCTCCAGCAAGGCGGCGTCGTTCTGCTGATTGCGCAGCTTGCCCAGCATCAGACCCGCCAGCGCGTCGCGATCCCGAAGCGTGAAGGCGTTGTTCTGCGTTTCGTTGCCGACCACGACTTGAAGATGGGCCGGTTCCTTTGTAAGCAGCACGTAAATGCCGTTGACCCGGAGCTGCCGGGCTTGCTGCACGGTCCATTGCTCGAACATCCGGCTCACGGCCGGCTTGTCCTTCAGGTCCACTCCCTGCCGGACCGTCTCCGGAATCTCCCGGTAGGTCTCGATCACAAGGTCTTTCCGGAAACGCCGCCCGATCTCCGTGAGGCTGCGGCCGGCTTCGGACTTGGCGGCCTCCGAGAAGAACGTCGCAGTGTCACGAATCGTTCCGTTTTGCGCCTGCGTGACAGACGCGCCTGACAGCAGGGCGGCCAGGACACCGAGCAGAACGCAGTGCTTTGGATAGTTAATCATAGTCGGCTCCGGTTGCGTGATGCGATCGGCCCGTTTTATGGGCAGGGACCACTTCGAACTGTCCTGTCTGCCCCAAACCGCAGACTTCAAAGGCGGATCATGGCTCGTCGTTGGTTCCTTGGGCGGGACCCTGCGCCCGGTCATGCCGAGCGTCAAGTCCGGCGGGCCCATCTTGACACTGTCCCCGAAGCCGAGCCGGCGGGGACGCCGGCGATACGGCCCGCGAGACGCGGGCGCTACGTAGCGCCGGCCTCCGGCCGGCCGTGCCGCAAGCGTCCCCGCTTGCCTGG
>JBAYGL010000512.1:0-3643 GCA_041666725.1 Limisphaerales bacterium | reverse complement strand
GGCAGCGTCATGAACAGCACGAGCGCCGCGCTGGTCATCATCCAGGCGCTGTGGCCGGGTCCGCCCCCGGCAACCCGGGACCCCGCCTTGCCATCGGTCACGCGCGCCCCGTTGTTCACGTAGGCTTCGAGATCGCCGACGCGCTGTTCGATGGAAGGGTCGGGAAGCTTCTTCGCCGTATCGGCTCCGGAAGCTGGAACAGGTGCCAGCCACAGGATCACTCCGAGCAATGACAGGGCCAGGGAAGTCTTCATGCGGGCGGCGGGTCGGGTGAGACGGCTGCGGGAAGGGGGGCGCTCAGACCGCCTGGTCGCCACGCTCATCAGTGCGGATGCGGATGGCGTCCTCCAGCGGCGACACGAACACCTTGCCGTCGCCGATCTTCCCGGTGCGCGCGGCTTTCACGATGAGCTCGACGACCTGCTTGACCTGGCTGTCGGCCACCGCGAGTTCGATCTTGGTCTTGGGCAGGAAATCCACGGTGTATTCGCTGCCGCGGTAGATTTCAGTGTGGCCCTTCTGGCGGCCAAACCCCTTGACCTCGGTCACCGTCATGCCGGTGATGCCGATGTCTTTGAGGGCTTCCTTCACTTCTTCCAGTTTGAACGGCTTGATGATGGCTTCGACTTTCTTCATGGCAAAAGACCCGGGCGGTGCGACCGCACAGAATTCAGTGAGCGAAGACTGTCACGAAGCGAAGCGAAGCCGCAAATCATTTTGATGAGCCGGTTTCATTTGTGGCGAAAACCCCATTGGGTTCGGGGTGGGATGTCACATCTTCCCCCGCCGGAGGATCAGGATTACAAGCGCCCAAACGCCGGCTTGAGTGCCGTCCCGCGCGGGTGCATTCGCGCACCGCCCCCCCGGAGCCGAGCCGGCGCGGACGCCGGCGATACGGCCCGCGGGACGCGAGCGCTACGTAGCGCCGGCCTCCGGCCGGCCGTGCCGCAAGCGTCCCCGCTTGCCTGGCAGATCGAGGCGGGGGCGGTGCCAAAATGCGCCCGTCCCGCGCCCGGGTCGCAGCCGTGTCTTGCCAAACGCGCGTCCATCCCTCAGGCTCCGGCACGCATGAGAACGACACCGGTGCTTCTCGGATTGGCTGTGACGCTCGCCTCTCTGACCGCCCGCGCGGACTACTGGCATGTGCCGCCGCGCGGCAACAACCTCCAGCTCGAATACGAGGCCGGTGCCGCCTTCCTTTCCGGCTCCCGCCTCTCGCTGGGCTCCGCACGTCTCGGGAACGTCACCTCCACGCACACCCACCTCGTCGGCGGCATTGCGGTGCGCGCGACGGATGACTTCACGTTCCGCGTGGCCGCTGAATACCGTCGCAATGATTTCGACGTCGGCCCCGGCGTGCCGATCCCGAATGTCCTTGGCAACGTCGGCCTCCAGCTCACCGGCAACTGGGCGCTGCGCAACAACCTCTCCCTCTGGATGAATGCCCGCCCCGGCATCTACAGCGACTTCCGCGACATCGGCTGGGGCGATCTGAACATCCCGTTCAACACCGTGCTCGCGTGGCAGGCGGAGGAGGATGTCATGTGGCTCCTCGGCATCTACGTGGATTTGCGCTCCGAGTTTCCCGTTTACGGCGGACCCGGCGTGCGCTGGCGCTTCGCAGAATACTGGACGCTCAACCTCATCATGCCCCGTCCGCGCCTCGAGTTTCAGGCCAGCGACGACCTCCTCCTCTACGCCGGTGCGGAGTGGCGGCAGGTCGCCTACCGCGTCGCCAACGACCTGGGCACCAAGACCGGCAACCCCGCGCTGAACAACGCGATGCTCGACTACCGGGAACTCCGCGTGGGCACCGGCATGAACTACAGCTTCAACCGGCACTTCAACCTCGGCCTGGAAGGCGGCTACGCTGCCGAACGCCGCTTTCACTACTACAGCTCGAGGACCCAGCTCACCGACAACGGCGCGGGCTACGTCGCAGCCACCGTCAACGGGAAGTTCTGACGGAGCGCCGGTCTCCGACCCGGCGTGAAAAGGCTCAAAGCAACGAGCCTTGCGTTGGCGACAGCGGGACGGACGCGTTTCCCACCAGCTTGAGAAACGCCGCTTCGTCCAACACCGTCACCCCCAGTTCCTGCGCCTTGGCCAGCTTGCTGCCCGCGTCGATTCCGCTGACGAGGTAATGCGTCTTCGAACTGACCGAGGTGGAGACGTTGCCGCCGCGCTCGCGAATCCTTGCCGCAGCAGTGTCACGCCCCATGCTGGCGAGAGTGCCGGTGATGACAAAGGTCTTGCCCGCAAACGGCGCATCCGCCGTCACGCCCTGATCACCCGTTGGATTGATGCCCAGCTCGCGCAGCCGGTGCAGCACGCGCCGCCCAACCTCCCCGGCAAACCAGTCCAGACACGCCTGAGCCGCGACGGGCCCGACGACCACCACCGCATCCATGTCCGCCGCGCCCTTCTTCCTCGCGGCGGCGGCGAAGCCGGTGCTGATGAGCTTCGCGCCCAGCGCGTTCGCCTGCGCGAGGAGTTCAGCCTGCCGCGCGGTGAGCTGCTGTTTCTCCAACCCGGACCTGTCCTTGTTCACCTTCGCGCGCGGGCTGGCCGCCTCGGCCGCCTCGCGGAGACGGTGCAGCTCCACCACGTCGCGGAGCAGCGCTGACTGCGGGACCGCCTCCAGGTTCGCGTGGAACCTCGCCACGTCGCGGGCCGTCTGCTCGCCGATCTCGGGAATCGCCAGCGCGTGCAGCCAGCGCGAGAGCGGCATGGTCCGCGAGTGCTGCACGGCCTCGATGAGCTTCGCGGCGTTCTTCTCGCCGAAGACGCGCGGCTCGTCATCCGTGCCGAGGTTCAACGCCCCGAGCTCAGGCAGCTTCAGATTGAAGACATCCAGCGGCTCGCCCACCAGGCCGCGCTCAATGAGCTTTTCGGCCACGATGCCGCCGAGCCCTTCGAGGTCGAGCGCCTTGCGCTGCGCGAAGTATTCCAGCCGCCGCGTCTTCTGCGCCGGGCAGCCCGCGACATTCTGGCAACGCCACGCGACCTCCTCCTTGTCGCCGGCGGAAACCTGCTCCTTTGCAATCTTTCCGTGGCATGCCGGACACTCGCCCTTAACGTGCCTGAACAAGTCGAATACTTCCGCGTCTTCGGGCCGCTTGGACTTCACCACCTCGAATATCTCGGGAATCACCATGCCCGCCTTGCGGATGACGACCGTGTCGCCGATGCGGATGTCCTTGCGGCGGATCTCGTCCTCGTTGTGAAGCGTGGCCCGCGCGATGGTCGAGCCTTGAACAAAGACCGGCTCCAGCTCCGCCACGGGCGTGAGCACGCCGGTGCGGCCCACCTGCACGGTGATGTCCTTGAGGATCGTCTCGGCCGGCGTGATCCACGGGATGGGCTTGTGAACGATGGCCCAGCTGGGCGCGCGGGTCTTCAACCCGATCTTCTCGCAGTCGGCAAGGTCGTTCACCTTGAGCACCACGCCGTCAATCTCGTAGGGCAGGCGCGTGCGCAGGTCGCGGTCCTCGTCGTAGTCGCAGACCACATGTTCACGGTAGCAGCGCAGCACTTCCTCGATGCCATCGCACACCCACCACGCCGATTGCACCGGCAGGCCGAACTCGCGGAGCTTCGCCAGCATCTCGGCGTGCGAGCGGAACTCGATGCCCTCGCAAAT
>JBAYGL010000511.1:0-3644 GCA_041666725.1 Limisphaerales bacterium | reverse complement strand
GCAACCTCCCGCCGCGACGAGTCGAGCTGATGAGCCGGAGAGTGTCCGCAGGAGCCTCGGAGGTGAATCTGCGCGGACTGGTCGCGGCATTTCCTTGCTCACCCACTACAGAGCGACCACAAATCCACGTAAACTCGAATAGTTGACATAATCGAATCCTCAGCTTATCCCTGTCCTATGGTTGACAATAAAGATACTCCATTCCCGTTTCTCAACGTCACTGGCGAGCTGGCGAAACTAGTCGGCAAGTGCGACAAGGACACGAGGGTTTATCGCGCAGAAGGCAGTTACGATGAAAGCGGCGAGTGGTATGAGCGACTCCTGGAACTCACCGACGATTCCTTCGTCTCGCCGGGCGGCGTCTCCATGTTCGTGCCCGTCTCCAGGGCGGCGGTCCACAAGCGCCTGAAAGAGGGTCGGCTGACGGCTTTGTGCTTCCATGTGGTTCATAGGGAAAAGACATTCTTCGGCACGACCCGCAAGGCCAAGGCGCGGCCCTACATTTACATTCCCGTCAGCGAGTGCAAGGCATGGGCGAAGGAACTGCAAGAACGGTTCGGTGAACGAGAGGGCGATGGCTCAGACGGTCAAGCCGAAGAGAAGCACCTGGACGGAGAGTTCCTGGAAAAAGACCCGGACGACAAGGGCAGGCGGGATGTGCGTTATTGTGACGACGATTCGGGGCCTGGGTTGGGAGACATGTTGCCCGCGTTGGTCGCATGGCTCGGCCATCTGCTGGGCAAAAATTGAAGCCAATGAACAAGGTGGAATCAATGAGCGTGGCGGATGCACGAAGAGCAAACGATTCACTGCTCAAGAAAAAGGAAGTAGCCGCGCGGCTCGGAGTCTGTGGGCGCACCGTCGAGCGACTGGCGGCAGTGGGGAAGCTCACGCGCGTCAAGGTGCTCGGCGCGGTGCGATATCGGATGAGCGAAGTTCAAAACCTGATGAATGGAGGGACAGCATGATCAAGAGCGTTGAAAAACGCCGGCGGCGCGTAGCCGGCAAAGTCGTGGAAACGCGAAGCTATTACCTGCGTTACAAGCTCGACTGGATGCCGGTGGACAAGTGGCGTTCGCTGGGCACGACGGACAAGCAATGCGCCGACAAGCGGGCGACGGAGTTTTTCCAAGAGCTACAACGTGAGAACGACAATATTCTCGACGCCAGGCCGATTCGCGAAGCAGCGCGCACGCCGTTGCGGCAGCACCTGAAAGACTTCCTCGCCGACATGGAGCGCCGAGGCAAGGCCGGGCGGGGTGGCCGTGATGGTCGGTTGTTGGGTGGCAGGGTTGGCCGGCTCTTGGATGCTTGTGCGTGGAATCTCCCCGCGTCGGTGTCGGCGGACAGTTTCATCCGGTGGCGCTCGCAGCAAACGGAACTCCTCGGGGCGCGCACGCTGAACCACTACCTCGAAGGCGCGGTTTGCCTGCTCAACTGGATGGAGCGCTCCGGTCGGGTCAAATTCAATCCGCTGCGGCATGTTGACAAGGTTGACGAGCGACTCGACGTGCGGCGGCGGCGGCGAGCCTTCACCGATGACGAATTGCGGCGTCTGGTTGCGGGTAGTGGGCCGCGCGGCATCATTTATTTCACAGCAGCGCGGACGGGTCTGCGTTCTGACGAACTCCGGCAGTTCACCTGGGCAGATGTGGACTTGGACAGCAAAACGCCCCGCGCGCGGGTGCGGGCCGAAACCGCCAAGAACAAGCGGGAGCAGTTCGTTCACTTGGTGCCGGAGATTGTGGAGGCGTTGCGGGAGCATCGCGGGACGAATTGGAAAGCGTCGGCGAAAGTATTCCCCAAGGGCATTCCCCGGGCATGTCGCTTGAAGAAAGATTGCGAAACGAACGGCATCGCATATCACGACTCGGAAGGGTGCTATGCCGACTTTCACGCGTTGCGGCATACGTTCGGCACGTGGCTCCAGCGAAACCACATTCCTCCCCGCTTGGTCATGCGCGAGATGCGGCACAGTGATTTCCGGCTGACGAATGCTTACACCGATGAACGGCAGTTGGCGGGATACGAGATGCTGAAGGGGCTACCGCGACTCGACGCAGGCTATACACAAATACGCGCACAGATTTCAGGCGCAGACGGTCGCAACGTGTCGGAGGCTGTCGCGGTGATGAAGCCGGAGGAACTGACGCAACCCCTTGAAAACGACGCGGTTAGTCGCGTCCTGTCGCATGTGGTCGCAGGTAGAGAATTGGAGCGAGCGAAGGGATTCGAACCCTCGACATTCACCTTGGCAAGGTGACGCTCTACCAGACTGAGCTACGCTCGCTTCCGTAAGAAGAGCGGCGCAAGAGTAGGCAACGGAGCATTCATTGCAAGCGGAGATTTTATTGCGGGGATTTTTTACGGCAAGGCGTGAAATCGAAGCTGTTCTTTTGGCAGGAAGCTTATCCCTTGGTTCGCCTGAGCTACGAGCTGATGCCCTGCGCTGTCCTGAACTGCCGGATTGCATACCTGCTCACAGCCGCTACAACGTCCGGCCATGACTGCTCCGAACATCGTCCTTTGGGTTTACATCGTGCTGCTCGTCGCTGGCGGCCTCGTCGGCTTCCTGAAGGCCGGCAGCAAGGCCTCGCTCATCGCCAGCAGCGTCTTCGCGTTGCCATTGGTGCTGGTGGCACTGGGCCTCGTGCCGGCCATCGTGGCCGAGGTGGTGCTGGGCATCCTGCTCGTTTACATGGGCATGAAGTTCTCCAAGTCCAAGAAGTTCATGCCCAGCGGGCTGATGGCGATTTTGTCGCTCTCGGCCTTGGCTCTTCGCTTCTTCTTGAAGTAAGTCCACCCGGCGCTTGGAACGCACACTTCCCATCTGGCAGCTCCGTGATCAAATCGTGGAGACGCTCACGCAGGGCAACCGCCTCGTGCTCGTCGCGCCCACCGGCTCCGGCAAGACCACGCAGGTGCCGCAGATGTTGGCAGATGCAGGGGATGGGATTTGGGGTCTGGGGTCTGGGGAAGACAGTGCGGCATCGAGCGCCAACCCAGACGCCAGACCCCAGACCCCATCCCTTAAGAAACCGTTCCGCATCGTCATTCTCCAGCCGCGCCGGGTGGCGGCGCGGACGGTGGCGGCGCGGGTGGCGTGGGAGCGCGGGTGCAAGCTGGGCCAGGAGGTCGGTTACCAGATTCGCTTTGATGACCGGCTGGGCGACGCGACGCGCATCTGCTTCGTGACCGAAGGCGTGTTGCTCCGGTGGTTGCAGGACGACCAGCAGTTGTCCGACGTGGCGGCGGTGCTATTTGACGAGTTCCACGAGCGCAACCTGTTGTCCGATGTGGCACTCGCGCTGGTAAAGCGGCTTCAGCAAACGGCGCGGCCCGATCTGAAAATCGTGGTCATGTCCGCCACGCTGGATGCGGAGCCGGTGGCGGTTTATCTCGGGCAAGCGGGCGAGAAAGTGGGAAAGCGGGAAAGTGAGAAGGTGCCCGAACCGACCGGCTCGCTTTCCCACCCTCACGCTTTCTCACCTGCTCCGATCCTCGTCAGCGAGGGCATCAGCTTTCCGGTCGAGGTGCGCTACGCGGAGCATCTGGACCGGCGGCCGGCGACGGAGCAGGCTGCGGATGCGGTCGAACACATCGTGAACCACGGCGGGCCTGGCGATGTGCTCGTGTTCATGCCG
>JBAYGL010000510.1:0-3696 GCA_041666725.1 Limisphaerales bacterium | reverse complement strand
GGCATCGCGGCGTGTATCTCGCGCTGTCGGGCCCGACTTACGAGACGCCCGCCGAGATTCGCGCGTTTGCCAGGCTCGGTGCGGATGCGGTGGGCATGAGCACGGTGCCGGAAGCCATCGTGGCGCGGCATCACGGGCTGCGCGTCGCCGCCGTGTCGTGCATCAGCAACAAGGCCGCCGGACTGAGCCCGCACCCGCTCTCACACGAAGACGTGCTCGCGACAGCCGCAGACACAGGTCTCCAGATGGGTTTGTTGCTCGGCGAATTCGCAAGGCGATATGCTGCACCTTGACCCAGTCTCACCCTCTGCGAAGGCGGTGACGCCCGGCCCCGACGGATCCCGCGGCGTGAGGGCGCATCTTGACACTGCCCTCGAAGGAGCGCGGCGTTCACGCCGCAGCAGGGTGGATGGCGCAGAAACCGCTCGTATTTGCCGGAGCGTTTCTTTCACTCGCAGCCTTCTGCGGCGTGAACGCCGCGCTCCGGACGCAGTGCGCGAATGCGCCCACGGCGTGAAGTCCGGTGAATTCACGATTGACCAGGAGCGGCTGGTGGCGTTTCGCTCTTGGCGCGTCATGCGTCTGCGCTCATGAAAGGTTCTGGATTCACCCAGATGTTCCTCCGCCGGCCTCAGGCCCAGGTGGATGTGAAGGCGGCTGAGTTTCCCCTGGAGTCGGCCGCGTGGCCCGTGTTCGTGGTGAACACGATCGGCGAGATCGTGCGGGCCAACCCCTTTGCAATCGCCGTCTTCGGCGGGGCGGACGGCAGCCCGCCCAAACGGCTGGTGGGCATCTGGACCTTTGAAAACGGCTGTTCCGCCGAGCAATTCCTGCGGCAGCTGGACAGCACCGCCAC
Organism: Limisphaerales bacterium; assembly: GCA_041666725.1. Classification (GTDB taxonomy): domain Bacteria; phylum Verrucomicrobiota; class Verrucomicrobiia; order Limisphaerales; family SXTU01; genus SXTU01. Next base: position 2,840 of record JBAYGL010000510.1, on the reverse strand, counting down.
GTTCACCTACCCGGTCAAACTCCAGACGGCAAAGGGGGGGCTGGTGCCCTTCTCCGCACACATCTGCCCGTGGCAGCGGGACGGGAAAAAGGAGTTCGTCTTTCAAATTCACGCCCGCCAGACGGCCAAGGCCGGCGAGCCCGCCGCGCGGACCGAACCGGCCGGCGCTCACGCACACACCGCGACGGACGCCGTTGCAAAAGCGGAACAGAATCCGGAGCCGGGCACAAAGGCGTTCTCAATCCAGCAGAAGCTGCTTTGCGCCCTCCAGCTCACACGCACGGTGGCGATGGACTTCAACAACGCGCTGACCAGCATCCTGGGCCACACCACGCATGTGCTGGGCCAGATGCCTCCGGACCACCCGTGGCGCGGCTCGGTGCAGCAGATTGAGAAGGCTGCGGAGCGCGCCGCCCAGGTTTCGTTCGACCTCTCCGCCTTCAGCCGCGAGGAGAAGGAGGCCCAGCCGGACATCACGGGCAACCTGAACAATCTGGTGCGCAAGCTGGTGGACCAGTTCAAGGCTCGCACGGGGACCGGAGTGAAGTGGCGCGTCACACTGGAGAGCCGCCTCTTCTCCACATCCTTCAACGAGGCGAAGCTGACCCAGGCGCTGGAAAAAATATTGGACAACTCCATCGAGGCCGTCGGAGCCGACGGCACGATCACCTTCTCCACGCAAAACCGAAACCTCGCCGAGCCTTTGGAGGACGGACGGATCACCCTGCCGCCGGGCAACTACGTTTGCATCGAGATCAACGACACCGGCTCCGGCATCCCGGCGGACGCCCTGCCCCATGTCGTCGATCCTTTTTTCACCACCAAGCAGGGACACCGCGGCCTGGGCCTCGCCTGGGCCTACGGGATCGTCACCAACCACAGCGGCAGCCTCGCCATCACCAGCCCCCCCGGCCAGGGCACCACCGTCCACATCTACCTCCCCGCCAATGGCGACGCCCGCGAAGAAGGCGTGCTGGCCGACGAGGATTTGCGCGGCGACCAGACCGTGCTCATCGTGGACGACGAGGAGCTTCTGCTGACCATGAGCGAGATGGTGCTGAGTTCCTTTGGCTACCGGGTCCTCACCGCTGCGAACGGACGTCAGGCACTCGATGTCATCGAACGCAGCGATTCGAACGTGGATCTCGTCGTGACCGACCTCGTCATGCCGCACATGAACGGCGAGCAGCTGATCCAGCACCTGCAAAGCGTCGCGCCCGGCCTGCGCATCATCTGCACCAGCGGCAATTTCCGCCCCGGCAACCGCGAGTTCGGCGTCACCTACCTGCAAAAACCCTTCACCAGCCAGGCCCTCCTCCGGGTGGTCAAGGAAGCCTTCCAGAAGCCGGCTCCCGGGGCCGATCCGAACGCCCCCGGCGCGCCCGCAAACACCGGCCAGCCGTAGCCGCGCAATTTCCGCTTCGCCGTCCCCTGCCCTTCTGCTACGAAACCACCGTGCGTTCCGCGGTTCTCAAAGACATTTCGCGCGTTGTCGTCAAACTCGGCACCGGCGTCCTCACCGACAGCCGGAAACAGCCCGACCTCGCGCAGATGGAGCGGCTCGTCGCCCAGGTCGCCGCCCAGCGGCAGGCGGGCCGGGAGATCGTGCTCGTCACCTCCGGTGCCGTGGGGGCGGGCATGGGCGTGCTGGGATTTGACGCGCGGCCCAAAGACCTTGCCGAGCTGCAGGCCTGCGCCGCCGTCGGCCAGTCGCGGCTGATGACGACTTACGAAAACTTGTTTTCCAAGTTCGGCCTCCACGTCGCCCAGGTGCTCCTCACCCACGACGACCTCGAACACCACGAACGCCATCTCAACGCCCGCAACACGCTCGTCGCCCTCCTTGATCGCGGCGTCATTCCCATCATCAACGAGAACGACGCCGTGTCCTGGACCGAGCTGAAGTTCGGCGACAACGACAAGCTCTCCGCCCTCGTCGCGTCGCTCCTGCCGGCCGACTTGCTGGTCATCCTCACCACCGTGGACGGCGTCATCGAAGGTTTCGGAACGCCCGGGGCGCGCCTGCTGCCGACGGTCGAGCGCATTGACGACTCCGTGGAAGGCATGGCCGGCGGCACCTTGAGCGCGACGGCGGTCGGCGGCATGGCCACGAAGATTCAGGCCGCGAAGATCGTCACGCGCTCCGGCATCCCGCTCGTCATCGCCAGCGGTCGCAAACCCACCGTGCTCGCGGACATTCTCAACGGCGCGGAGGAAGGCACGCTCTTCGTTCCTCAGACGGACAAGCTCCCGGGCCGCAAACGCTGGATCGCCTTCTTCCACCATCCCAAGGGCACGCTCTTCGTGGACGACGGCGCGAAGAAAGCGCTTCGCGAGAAAGGCCGCAGCCTGCTCCCGCCGGGCATCACGCGGTGCGAAGGCGATTTTTCCAAGGACGAGGTCGTCCGCATCTGCGACGAGGACGGCACCGAGTTTGCGCGTGGCATCACGCGCTTCCACTCCGTCCAGATTGCGGATCACCAGCTCCCGCGCGAGGAAGTCGTGCATCGGGACGACCTGGTCATCCTGTAGCCCGATTCAACGCAAGGGCGCAAAGACGCGAAGACGCAAAGCATGACTGACAAAAATCCCTTTGCCGACTCTCCTCGGCTTTCCTTGCGTCTCTGCGCCTTTGCGACCTTGCGTTAAATCCCATGAAACGAAAACCCGCCATCAACGACCTCCTCGCCGTCATGGCGCGTCTCCGCTCGCCCACCGGCTGCCCGTGGGACCGCGAGCAGGACCACATGACCCTCCGCACCCACGCCGTCGAGGAAGTCTACGAGCTGATGGATGCGATCGAGGCGGGCGACGACGCCGAGATGGCCGAGGAGCTGGGC
>JBAYGL010000509.1:0-3705 GCA_041666725.1 Limisphaerales bacterium | reverse complement strand
GGTGCTGGCTGTGGACGCACGCGCGGCCAAGCTCGACGACCTCCGGCAGAAACGGAGCCAGCGGGGCGAAGTCAAATTCGCCCGCGCTGTAAAAGCCACGGTTCGCCACCGCCATCGCACCGGTCTGGAGGCGGTAGGTGCCGACGATGTCGCCCGTCGCACGATCCTCGACGACCAGGTGGTCGCAGACCTCGTCGAACGGATCCGAGTCCCGGCAGGTGGCATAGCTGGATTCGAGGCCCTCGTTCAGCTCCACATTGAAGACGAGGAAGCGGAGCGTCTGCGCGGCAAAGAGGTCGGCCCGGTCGCGCGCAAGACGGACCGCATAGCGGTCTGCGAGGCCGCTGCGCGCAAGCACGCGGGCTCCAAGGGTGACAGGCCTGGGCTGTGAAATAATTGCATTCATGGACAGGAGGAGGACGAGGCGGCGGACTGGAAGGCCGTGAACCGGGGGATTTTCACCCGGACGTTCACGTCCGCACCGGCGGCGTTTGAGGTGGCAAACAGACTCACCACCCAGCCTGTAATCGAACGGACGGGCTCTTGGACAGGTGACAATTGCAACTTCGCCGCGACGGGAAAGTGACGGCTTCGGACGTCACGCGAATGTCACCGGCCATTCACCCTGCCGCCGTTGATCGGACCACGGGACGGACCGATGATGATCCTACTATGACGCGCCGCATATTGATCGTCGATGACGAGTCGGACATCGCGGATCTGCTTGCCTACAACTTCCGGGACGCGGGCTACCAGGTGTTCACCGCTGACGATGGCATGGGTGCGGTTGCCATTGCCCAGCGCTGGCTGCCCGAGGCCATCGTGCTGGACCTCAACCTGCCCGGGCTCGACGGCTTCGCCGTGTGCGAAATGCTCCGTGTGCTGCCCTCCACGCGGAACATCCCCATCCTGATGCTCACCGCGTTCTCCAGTGAGCAATCCCGCAAGGTTGGGTTGCAGATTGGCGCGAACGACTACCTGACCAAGCCCTTCAGCCCGCGCGATGTCGTGATGCGGGTGACGGAACTGGTGAGGCGGGCAGCCGTGGAACAACAGGGGGCGTAGGGCCAGCGAAACTCCGTCCGGGCGGCCACGGAGCGGCTTGCAGTGAAGACAGAACGCCGCCAAAGGCCGAGTCCTCCCCCCGTCCACTCAACACGCAGGTCACTCTTTCATCAGCAACTGGCACTGCTTGAGCAGGACCTCCATTGAAAACGGTTTGCGCAGGACGGGCACGCCGAGCGTTTCGAGCTCCTCGTTCAAGTCAATGCTGCCGGCATCTCCGGTGATGAACAGAAATCGCGAGGCGAGTTCCGGGCGGTGCTCCCGCACCCACCGGAACAAGTCGAAGCCGCTGACCTGCGGCATCCGCACGTCGGAGATCACAATGTCGTAGGAATCGCTCTGAAGCCGCTCGATGGCCGTCTGGCCGTCCGCCACCCACTCCGCCGGGCAGCCCAGTTTCCGGCGGATCACCGAGCGCAACATCACGGCAATCGTGTCCTCGTCGTCCACGATCAGGACGCGGCGGGCTCCGCTGACTTTGATGGCGGACGACTTTGCCGCGGCTGACAGCTCACATCCGCCTCCGGGAAGCTCCTCCTCAGCCGGGACCACGCTGTCCATGGCCGCCGGAATCCGTATCCTGACCTCGGTGCCTTCCCCCGGGACGCTCTGCAGATGCATCTCGCCCCCGTGTTGTTTGATGATCGTATAGCAGACGCTCAACCCCAGTCCGGTGCCGCGGTCGGGCGCCTTGGTGGTGAAGAAGGGATCGAAAACACGGTTCAGGTTTTGCGGGGCGATGCCGCACCCGGTGTCCGCAACGCGCAGCAGGTAATGCCCGTTTTCCCGCGCAACGTCGATTTTCAGGCTCCGACGCCGGCTGTGCTCCATCGCGTCCAGGCTGTTCAGCATGACGTTGATGAGCACCTGCTTGATCTGCTGGGCGTCCGCCATCACATGCGCGCCTCCCTGCGGCAGGACGGTCTCCTTCGCAACACCTGCCTGGCGCAGGCGGTGGTCCAGGATGGTGGCCGCGTCGTCCACGATGTCGCAGAGGTTGCAGCTTGCGAGTTCCATCTTTGCCGGCTTGGACAGCTGGAGCAGCTGCTTGATGATCCTTGCCGCCTCGATTGCACTGGTCCGGATGCTCTCGCACTGGGCCATGAGGGACGCAGGATCGGGATTGGCCGTGAGGTCCGAGGTGATCATCTCCGAGAACATCACGATCGGGGTGAGCTTGTTGTTCAGCTCGTGCGCAATGCCGCCGACGAGGGATTCCAGCAGGTTGGATTTTTCCTTCTGGGCGAGCTTGCGCTCCAACATGCGCTGCTCGCTGACGTCTTCGAACAAAACGCAAACCTGGCCGGTCTCGCGAATCCAGCTGACGAATATCATGAACTGGCGGAGACCCAAACGGGGCAGCTGGAGCCGGAATTCCCCGCTGTGGGCGGCTGCCTGCCTTCCATCCTCCCCGCCATTCTCCTCCTGGCTTTTGACGAGGCTTGTGAAGGCCGCGCGCTCAGACGGCACGATCAGGTCGCGCAAGTTCAGCGGACTCGAAGGATCACGGGAAGACTCCAGGCCAAGAAGAACCCCGAAGCGGCGGTTGTGCGATTCGATCTGGTTGCGGTGATTCAGCAGCGCCACCCCAAGCACATTGTTCTGGAACAGGATGTCATACCGGCCCTGCGAGCGGCGCAACTCGTCGAGGCTCCTCGACAGGTCCTGGTTTCGCTCGCTCAGGACCGTGCGCTGGACCTCGATCTGACGGGTCGTGTCCGCAATCAGCCGGGTCTGGAGGCGGACCAGTGTCTGGACCGGGATGATGCCCTTGTAGAAACCGCTGGCGTCGGCCAGCGCCACATCGTCATAAAACTCATCGCCCTCGCGGGACAGCGCCTTGTCCAGGAGGTCCAGCAGCGGAGCGCCCAGCGGGACGCAGAGATGCTGGGCCAGCAGGTGCCCTCCGACCGGCTGACGTCCGTAAACGGCGAACCCAAATCGCGACCCGAGCAGAAACCCGATGTGTCCGCGCGAAACCAGCCCCGCGACCCTGCCCTCCCGCGTGACTCCCAGGTATTCGTGGGGGTGGACTTGGAAGTGCTGGTAAACGGATTCAACCGCAGTCTCGGCGTCCACGCTCTCGCGATGGCCGACGAGCGTCTCCAGATCAAGCCGTTGCTCCAACAGGGTGAACCCGCTGGGAAAATCGGATAGTAACTTCATATCGGGCAAACCATCGCACCAGTCCATGTCATCCGGGTTCCATCTCCGTGACGCTTGGGTGAATCTTCCTCCGGCCCGGGCAACCGCCCAAGACCTGCCGGTCCGTCCGTGACCGGCATGGACGGGTTGCCGCTGTGCCGCCCACACGGGATCTTGGGGCGAGACAACCTCAGCCGGAACGATGCAGTTGGGGCGACAGGAGCGCGGCATTCATGCCGCAGAAATGCCCGCCACAGTCGGGGCTCCCGTTTGCACCTGCGCCGGCTGCCGCCCGAACCGCTTGGTTCCTTCGCGCGGATGGCTCGGAAGTTCGTCAACCCCCTTTGAATCCCACGCTGCTGCGGCATGAATGCCGCGCTTGTAGCTTGGGTTTGGTGCCGGCGCTAGCGATCACTAGCGGCGGCAAGGGAGCGGGGCGACACCGCCGCCGCGCTACGGCCTCACGAGCCTGAACGGAGATGGGGCACCCCGCTC
>JBAYGL010000508.1:0-3708 GCA_041666725.1 Limisphaerales bacterium | reverse complement strand
TGACCAATGAGATTTATTACATGGCGCAGAAGGCCGCGCGCTTCCTAGGCACGAACAACGTGGACAACGCCGCGCGCCTCTGCCACGCGCCCAGCTCCAGCGCGATGAAGCACGCGGTGGGCGTCGCCGCCACCACCTGTTCTTACAAGGACTGGTATGGCACCGACCTCATCATCTTCTTCGGCGCGAACCCGGCCAACGACCAGCCCGTCACCACGAAGTATCTGCACGAGGCGAAGCTGCTCGGCACGAAGGTCGTGATGGTGAACCCCTATCTGGAGCCGGGGATGAAGCGCTACTGGGTGCCCAGCACCGCGAGCAGCGCGCTCTTCGGCACGGACATCGCGGACTACTGGTTCCCCGTCACTCAGGGCGGCGACATCGCGTTCCTCTACGGGGTCATCAAGATTCTGCTGGAGAAGGGCTGGGTGGACGAGGCGTTCATCCGCGAGCACACCGCCGATTTCGAATCGCTCAAGACCGCGTGCGCCAAGCTCGACTGGGCCACACTGGAGAAGCACGCCGGCCTGCCGTGGCGCAGCATGGAGGAGTTCGCCATGCTCATCCGCGACGCGAAGAACGCCGTGCTTGTCTGGAGCATGGGCATCACGCAGCACAACTACGGCGCGGACGGCGTGAGCATGGTCCTGAACCTCGGCCTGCTCAAAGGCTGGGTGGGCCGCGACAAGTGCGGCCTCATGCCCATCCGCGGCCACAGCAGCGTGCAGGGCGGAGCGGAGATGGGCGCTTACTCGACCGCCTTCCCCGGTGGCAAACCCGTCAACGCCGAAAACGCGAAAAAACTTTCCGAGCAATATGGTTTTCCCGTCCCCGACTGGCCCGGCATCACGTCCGTGGAAATGGTCGAGGCCGCCGGGCGCGGCGAACTCGACCTGCTCTACTGCCTCGGCGGGAATCTCCTCCGCACGCTCCCGGAGCCTGAACACGTCCGCGCCGCGATGGCCAACGTCCCGCTCCGCGTGCATCAGGACATCATCCTGACGGACCAGATGTTCATTCCGGCGAAGGAGGCGGTGCTGCTGCTGCCCGCCAAGACGCGCTACGAGCAGGACGACGGCGGGCATGAGACCACCACCGAACGCCGCGTCGCCTTCAGTCCGGAAATTCCACGCCAGGTCGGCGAGGCCAGGGCCGAATGGAAAATCCTCCGTGAGATGGCCGCAGCAACTTACCCTGAGCGTGCCGCGCAGCTCGGTTGCGAGACCGGCTGGCAGATGCGTGAAGAGATCGCGCGCGTGGTCCCGTTTTACGACGGCGTGCAGCACCTGAACCAGACCGGCGAGGCTTTCCAATATGGCGGCCCGCATCTCTGTGCGGACGGGAAATTTCCCACATCGGACGGGAAGGCGCATTTCAAAGCTGTTCCCATCCCCGTCGAACCCGTTTCCTCAAGTAGGAGACGACGTGAGGAGTCTCTAACTTCTCAATCCGAATCTGATCAGAGACCCCTCACGTCGTCTCCTACGAAGTCGTTCGTGGTCTCCACCCGGCGTGGCAAGCAGTTCAACTCACTCATCTACGCCAAGGTTGACCCGCTCAACGGCGCACCGCGCGATGCCGTGCTGATGAACGCGGAGGATGCCACGGAACTTCTGCTCATCCACAACGACCGTGTGATCCTGCGCAACGACCTCGGCACCTACGCCGCCCGCGTCTTCCTTGCCCCCATCGCCCGCGGCAACCTGCAAGTCCACTGGCCTGAAACCAACCACCTCATCCCGCGTGGCATCGTGGACGCCGGTGGCGGCGTGCCGGACTACAACATGCGCGTAACCGTCGAGAAGGCCTGAGATCCTACAGATCGAGCGACGGAGGTGCGGAGGGAAGGCGGGCGGCAGAAATCACCGCGCCCTGCAATGCCGCAGCCCGCGAAGCAACGATCCCCTAGTTCAGCTCCTTGATCGAAACATTGCGGAACTGCACCAGGCTTGAGGCGGGGCTGAGTTCGCCGGTCTTGGCGTTCTTGCCGCCGTGATGCTGCAAGGCGAGCGCGCCCTTCTCCGGCACGTCGGGGAGCTGCGCGTTCTCGATCACGGTCCTGCCATTGAGCACGACGGTGAGGCGGTCGCCCTTCATCGTGATCTCGAACGTGTTCCATTCGCCGACGGGCTTGTCAGCCTTCACCTTGGGCGTCACCCCGACGCGGACCTCGGGGGCGGCCTTCTTGTCCATGCGGTATCCGTAAACCTCACCCGAGCCAATGGGCCAGCACCAGATGTTGATCTGCGCCTTCGCCACTCCGCGCAGGTAGATGCCCGAATCCGCGTTCGGCGTGGGCGTGATGATGTCCTTGCCGTCGGGGCCTTTCTTGTGCGAGCCGTCAGGCAGCACCGTGGGCACGGGATAAAGGCCGGTGGTCTGCTTGATGCGCCAGTCGATGCGCAGCACGAAGTCCCTGTATTCCTTTTCGCTCCACAGGTGCTTCTCACCCTTCGCCTCGCTGAGCGAATCGTAGTCGATCACGCCATCGAGGACTTTCCAGTGGCCGTTGTCGCCCTCGGGCACCTTCCAACCGGTCAGGTCCCTGCCGTTGAACAACGAGGTGAAGCCCTTGGAAACTTCCTGGGCGGAAAGGGCCAGGGTTAACGCCGAGAAACCGGCGACGAGCAACAACGAGCGAAATAAGCGGGGCATAAACGAGTGTGTCCGATTGATTCTGTTCACCGCTCCGTCCGACGCATCGCACACGGTGCGCCTTCAACCATCAAAACGGAAACAAGGTTTCATGCACCGGTTTGCGCTGCTCTTTTGGACACCCTCCGAAAACGAAACCGCGTCCGCCGCCCTACCGCATCGCCCTGAGCATCTCCTTCACCGCCCTGGCCAGGCCGACGGTGATGCTTCGGCTGATGATGCTGTGGCCGATGTTGAGTTCGACGAGCTGCGGGGCGACGGCCAGCAGCGGCGGGACGTTCGCGCAGTTCAGTCCGTGGCCGGCGTTGACCTGGAGGCCGAGTTCACGGGCCTGCGCGGCGGCGGCGGCAAGACGCTTCAGCTCGCCCTTCCGTTCACGCGCCCTGCCAAAGCACTCGGCATAAGCGCCCGTGTGCAGCTCGACAAACTGCGCCCCCACCATCGCCGCAGCCGCGACTTGAACCGGGTCCGGCGCGATGAAGAGACTGACCTCGATGCCCGCATCGTTCATGCGCTGACGGGTTTTCTTGAGCGCGGCGAGGTTGCCCGCCACGTCGAGTCCGCCCTCGGTGGTGACTTCCTGCCGGCGCTCCGGCACGAGGCACACGATGTCCGGCTTCAGCTTGAGCGCGATGCGGATGATCTCCTCCGAGTTTGCCATCTCCAGGTTAAGCCGCGTGGAAATCTGCTTCCGCAGTGCAACGACATCGCGGTCCTGGATGTGGCGGCGGTCCTCGCGCAAATGTGCCGTGATGCCGCGCGCCCCCGCCGCCTCGCACGCGAGGGCGGCGGCAACAGGACAGGGCTCGCCCGTGGTCCTGCCGCGATAGCGCGCTTCACGGACGGTGGCGACGTGGTCAATGTTGACGCCGAGTTTCAGCATGGGAGTGAACGTAGCCGCCGACATGCGGAGGCGGAAGAAAAAGGTGGGCCAAGCTGTCTTCCGTAGTCGCAACCTTCAGGTTGCGAATCAATTCCCAGCCACGTGCAGGCTCAAGCCTGCGACTACGGCTTGCGCGGCGCGGCACCCGGCACCGGCGGCAAACCCGGCAT
>JBAYGL010000507.1:0-3712 GCA_041666725.1 Limisphaerales bacterium | reverse complement strand
TGGCCCACGAGCTGGGTGAGAGTCTCCAGCGTCACGTCTTTCCCGCCCTGCGCGTTGTGGCGGATGGTCGAGATCGCCCAGACGGGGCCGGGGATTCCCCACCAGCCGAGAAACACCGAGATCAGGGAGTAGCGGAAGGCCGGACCAAAGCCATCGTCGCTGGCACGCAGCAGGAGCGGAGGCGAGGTGTGCTTGAAGGACACCAGCAGCGACCGGCAATACCGGTAGGTCACGAACCTTCCCCCCGCGATGACTTCGCGCTCGGCCTCGCTCAACGTCGCCTCGTCCGTTTCCCCCGCATCGCGGCGCAGAAAGGTGGTTTTTGAAGGAACTGCGGCCGGGGCTGCGGCGGACGGTTCGCCGTCGGCTTCGGTGGCGGTCCCGCCCGCTTCAGACCGCTGGTGGCGCTGTTCGAGAAACCGGCTCACGGGAAGCCAGTTCTGCTCGCCCTCGGGGCACACCAGATCGCCCGCGCGCAAGTCTCCCCGCGCTGACATCTCCTCCACGGCACTGTCGTGAAAGGGGCCCAGCTTCTGGTTGCGGCGCAGGACGTAAAAATTCATGTGTTCAACCTGACGTTTGGACAGCCCGGCCCGTCATCTGCAGTCGCTTTGTCACAGGCGACCGACCTCTGGACGGAGGGTGGAGGCGGTGTAGTCGGTAGCTCCTCAAAACTCAACGCAAAAGGGTCGCGAAAATGGTGGAATCGCCCTTGCGGGGCGGTTTGCCGTTTCACCGATAGGGCTGGTGCAAGGCGACCTTGGTTTCCCGCTGCTTGCCGCGGATGCGGATGTTCAACACCTCGACCCCGACGCTGAAGGCCATGGCGAAGTAGATGTAGCCCTTGTTCACGTGCTGATGGCAGCCCTCCGCCACGAGCATCGTGCCGATGAGGATGAGGAACGAGAGCGCCAGCATCTTGATGGTCGGGTGCCGGTCCACGAAGCCGCTGATCTGCTCCACATACAGCACCATCACGAGCATCGCGAGGATGACCGCCGCGATCATCACGGTGATGTTGTTGACCATGCCGACGGCGGTGATCACGGAATCCAGCGAGAAGACGATGTCGATGAGCATGATCTGGATGATGACGCTCACGAACGTCGGAGCGAGGTGGTTGGTCACCGAGCCGTCCTCGCCTTCGAGTTTCTCATGGATTTCCTTCGTGCTCTTGGCGATCAGGAAGAGGCCGCCCAGCAGGAGGATCAGGTCCTTGCCCGACACCGCGAGATCCCAGTTGAGGATGCGGGCGGACCAGAACGGCCTGTCCAGCCTCACGATCCACGCCAGCGAGCACAGCAGCAGGATGCGCGTGATGAGCGCCAGGGAAAGTCCGACGCGGCGGGCTCTCGCCTGCTGCTCCGCCGGCAGCTTGCCGCTGAGGATGGAGATGAAGATGAGGTTGTCTATGCCCAGCACGATCTCCAGCAGCGTGAGCGTGAGCAGGCTTATCCAGATTTGCGGTTCAGAAATCCAATCCATAACGGGGCGCAGGGTAAGGGGCGGCGGATGCTTTGCAAACCTGGAAGCGGGGGCGAGTTTTGTAGCGGGCGGGCAGGGAAGGGGAGGTGTTTCACCGGCGCCCGTCATACCAGATCGGGCAGGCGTCGCGGTGGTTCAACGAGCGACCGAGGCTGAAAACCGCCTTCAGCATGAAGCGCAGGTGCTCCCACGGGGTGTAGAGGCGGGCCTTGCGACCGGACGTGAGCAGCGGGTGGCTCGTGAGGATGCACATGGGCTGGAGGCGACGCTGCCGCGCGAGGTGGTTGAGCCGCTGGCTGAGATCAATTTCCTCGCTGGCATAAAGCGCCTGGTTGAACCCGCCGACGGTGCGGAATGCCTCGGCGGCGACGAAGACAAACGAGCCCGCAGCCCAGTGCCGCGCGCGGCTCGCGAAGGTCCAGAGGCTCACGAAAACCGCCGTCCACCACGGCGCGTGATCGAGCCGGACGGTGCAACCGCCGGCCAGGTGCCGGCCGCTGCGAATAACCTCCGCCACATCGGCGAGCAGGTCGTGGCTCACCTGCGAGTCTGCGTCCAGGAAGACAAGCCAGTCGCCGGTGGCCGCCGCCGCGCCGCTGTTGCGCGCGCGGGCGATCTGGTTCACCGGCTCAAAGACGACCACCGCCCCCGCCGCGCGTGCGAGTTCCGGGGTGAGGTCGGTTGAGTTGTTGTCGCACACGATGACTTCACTCTCCCAGCCGAGCGCCGTGAACGCCGCGCGAGCAGCCTGCAGGGTTTGCAAGGTTGTGCTGATGAGCTTCTCCTCGTTGAAGGCCGGGATGACGATGGAGATGCGCACGGCCTTGGAGCGTAGCCGAAATGGTCCGCCGTGACATCTTTGAACTTTCCCCGGCGTCAACTCGTCGTATGTTCCCCGCGCGGCATGACTCGCCGCTCCCGATTTATGACAGACATCAATTCCGCTCCGCCGTCCACTGTGACGAAGAAAACCGGCCTGCTGAAGAAGCTGGGCCTCGCAGCCGCCACGCTGGTCGTGCTGCTGATCGCCGCCTACTTCGTCGTCACGAGCGCGATGTTTCACAAGGGCGTCGTGCTGCCGCGCGTCGCGAAGGCCATCGGCGCGGAACTGACCGTCGAGGACACGAGCATCAGCCCGTTCTCCAGCGTCGTGTTGCGCGGGGTGAAGCTTCAGGTTCCCGGCGGCGAGCCGATCTTCACGGCGAAGGAAATCCGGGCGCGCTACAGCCTGATGGACATCATTCGCGGCAACATCGCCGTCGAGGAGGCTGTCGTCAGCGGCGCGTCCATCAACGTGGTGCAGCACCCCGACGGAACGTTCAATTTCACGCCGATCCTCAAGGCCACCGAGCCCAGGGAGCCCAAGCCTGCTAAACCCGCCGCCACCACACCCTCCGCGCCGCCCAGGCTGAACATCAAGTCGATCAGCGTGACGGATTCCGCCATCCGTTTCGCCAGGTCCGACAAGTCCGGCGCGAAGCTCCTCGCAGAACTCGCGGGCGTGAGCATCAACGTGTCGAACATCCAGAACGGCCAGACCGGCAGGCTCACCATCGGCACGGACCTGAAGTTCGAGCAGTCCAGCGGCACAAACGCCGACGGGCTCGCGGCGAAGTTCATTTCCGCGTTTGATTTCACGCTCAAGCCCGACCTCCTGCCCCAGGGCTTCAAGGGCAATCTCCGTCTCGACACGACGCAAGCGCGTGGTGGCTTCGCGGATGCCAGCGGCCTCGCCACCGCGCTCGATCTCGACCTGACCATGACCGACATCAAGCAGCTCGCGCTCCGGATCGCACGTGGCCAGCAGCAACTCGCGACCGTCTCGGTCAGCGGGCCCTTTGACGCGCAGAAGCTCGAGGGCAAGCTCCACCTCGACATTGCCGGCCTCGACAAAAACGTGCTGAACCTCGCCGGCGCGAAGCTCGGCCTCGACTTCGGCAACACCAGCATCAGCCTCGCGAACGAGATCACCGTCGCCAAGGCTGGCAAGGCCATCGCTGCGGGCGGCCAGTTCGCCGCGAACAACTTCGGTGTCACGCAGCGGGGCCAGGCCACGCCGCCGTTGGACTTGAAGCTCGCCTATCAGGTCTCCGTGGACCTGCCCGCACAGGTGGCGACCGTCAGCACTTTCAACTTCAACGGCACGCGCCAGCAGCAGCCGCTCCTCGCCGCGTCGCTCTCCAAGCCGCTCGCCGTTTCGTGGAGCACCAACGCCGCGAGCAACGTC
>JBAYGL010000506.1:0-3724 GCA_041666725.1 Limisphaerales bacterium | reverse complement strand
GACAGCGGCGGCCGTCGCACGCCGCTCACCATCGCCGTGAGCAAACTCGGCGAATCCGTGTTCAGCCGGGTTTTCATCATCCGCCCCCCCGTCTTCCCTCAAGGCCCCGGCGATGTGGCGGACCGGGCATCGCTCTCCTATCCCTGCGCCGTCGAACACGACGGCAAACTCTACGTCGGCTACTCAAACTCCGGCGGCCGCAAGGGCAATCACAACAGCGCCGAACTCGCGGTGATTCCGATCTCCGCGTTGAAGCTGGAATGAAGCGCGGCATCCTTCCGCAGCCCTGACAGCCATATCGCGCGGGTGGCAATCACCGCCTCCAGGAACACCGCCTTGATTTCAGCACCGGAGTAACCCGGCTCAGTCCGAACTCCGAAGTTGAGCCACGAAAGGGCGCAAAGAACACAAAGGAGCCGGGCCGAGGGTGGATGGAAGCGGGGTAATTCCGACCCGGTCCGTATTCCTGCCAGTCGCTTGGCTTTGCGCTCTTTGCGCCCTTTCGTGGCCATTCCATTTCGGAGTTCGGGCTCAGTCGTTGGAGATCGTAGTTGGTGCTTTCCATGCCCGTTTCTCAACGTCGAGCTTCCACGAGGAATGGTTCGCCGGGTCTTTCCTTCTGCAAGATTTCAGCCCGAACTCCGAAGCAGAAAACGCGGATGAAAGGCTGACGGTGCGGGCGCGGCGTTCACGCCGCAGAAAGCCCCGCGAGCAAAAGTGCGCCCGGACCACCGCTTCGCGTGCGGTGGTGGAGTTTTCACACAGCCTGCGAAGGGCCGCGCTTCCCGAGGGCGGTTGAGGTCCGCTTCGGAGTTCGCGTTCAGGAGGTGGGTGGCTGACATCGTTGGAGGTTGGCCGATTAGCGACGTTTTCTTTCCTGTAACTCTAAACGCACAAACCTAATGGACAATATCGGGCAAGCATCTATGGGCAGACATGTAGTCATTGGGATCTTCTGCGCGAAGACTCCGGCATGCCTGGCGGTGCTAGGCCCGAAGAAACTCGTCCCGGTTCAAAACATGAAGACACGCTGATTATGAAACACCAACAACGATCACCCTTGTGTTGGGCCACGGGCGCTGCCCTGGCCATCTTGCTCGCCGGCACTGCAGTCGCCGCCACGCCGCAGACTTTCACCGAATGGGCCGCGCAGTTGCCCGGCGGATCCAACGGCCCAAACGATGACGCCGATGGCGACGGAATCTTGAACCTTGTGGAATACGCGTATGGCATGAACCCCCTTCAGGCCGGTCGCGAAGGTCTCCCCAGGGTCACCTCAGCCGACGGAATGATCACTTACTCCTTTATCCGGCCCAAATCGGTCGTGGGCATCACGGATATCGTGCGTGTCACCGATGTGGTCACCACTTTCAGCAGCGTCCTCACGCTGAACAAGGTCAGCGAAACGACCACGAACGAAACGTGGGCGGGCAGCATCACCGGCACAAACCCCAGCGGGTTTGCCTGGTCTTCAGCGGTGCAACTGACCGCCCCGGCCCTGACAGGCCACGCTGGGAGTTCACGCCCCGGCACGAACGATGCGATCCTGCCCTACGACGTGCAGGCGGCCTTCAACAACGACACTTTTTTCTGGCGCATCCGCTACTCCGGCAACGAGGGCAAACGGCATGATTATTACCGCTACACCAGCGGCGCCTGGCGCAAGGAAGGCGGGAATCGCCGGGATTCGCAGAGCACCTCGGATGTGAATTACGCGCAAGGGGCGACCAATATCAATTCGACCGTCTACGAGCAGCGCACCTCGATCATGATCAGTGATCCCACCGCAGTATCCCGGGTTGTGAACTTCGACAAGTTCGGCTGCTTCCTCACCTGTCACAACGGGAGCCGGCACATGCCCGAATGGACCGCCGCAGCGGGAGATGACGGGAAGTATGTGAATCTGGCGCAGGTTGCGGATGGGGGAGTCAACTCGACCAAGGTGCTGGACCTCTGGCACTGGCGGGGTGCGCGCAGCAACCCGGTTGGGAAGGCGGATGATCAGTATATCCAGGCCATGAACTTCACCAACAGCACCACTGGCGACAACGGCGGGCGCAAAAATGATGCCGGCACGGCCATGTTCAACAACAACACCCTGGTCAGCGGCCACCCGTCATTCGTCTTCAATCCGGCGATGAGCGGAGGAAAGTTTGCCTTCAATTGGCAGGACTTTTGGGCGACGCCGCTCTATTTCATGGTCCAGACCAACGCGGCGAACTTGGGTTCCAATGCGCCCAATCCGGTGGTGATGTCCTGGGCCGAGGCCGTGGCGGCGGGCTACACGCCCACCGAGGGCGATACGGTGCCGGCCCGCATCCAGGAGGCCGGTGCTGGCAGCCGGGTTGATATCACCGCTTTCGGCACGCAATTTGTTCGGGCGACCCCGGACACGGTCTTTGGCCAGGGCATCCTTGGGACGTGGGACGTGCAGATGCAGCGTCTGTTGAACACTGGAAGCACCGACGACGTGCAACTGGTCCCCGGCAACACCTACCACGCCGGCTTCGAAGCGCATCTCTGGGAATACGACTCGCGGAACCACTACGTTTCCTTCCCGCAGTCCATCACGCTCGGGCCCGGAGGCAACATTGCGGCGGTGGACCTGCGCGGAGCCGGAGCCGACGGCAGAGGCACGCTGCCCAATTGGGGTGATACGAACCAATTCCCGGTTACGCGACTCTATCTCTTCCAGCCTGGCATCACCACCTGGGAGTTCCTGTCGGGTGCCAATGAGGCCGCGGGCAAAGTTTATCGCGATCCGGTCACAGCCTTGAACGTCACTCAGGTGCATCCCGGCGCGTCTGACGTGCAAGCCGGCGAGGCCTGCGCTTCCTGTCACACGGTGCGGGCGTCTGACCCCGAACCGCCCGGCGCACCGCTGTCCGGCGGCGGCTCAATGGAGTTGCGGACCGGGCAACGCGGCGGTGTCTGGGCGCTGACTCCGATATTGCAATAGGCTCAAGCGCACGCTCCACCAGGCAGCAGGGCATGCTGCATCGCGCCGCATGCCCGCTGCCTGCTCGAAGTCGAGCAGCGAAATGAGAACGATGAGTTGAGAGATATGGCGACCCGCTCCGTGCCAGGCGGACATGGGCCCGATGCGTGGAAGCCGGGCCGCAGGTGCCGGCTCCGGCCGGTCTCTCGACGGAGTGCAACCTGAGCCGATACTTTTGGAGGAGGGCCAAAACGTGTGCGCTCTGCTCCAACCCGGCGGCGCGTGTGCGTCGTCGGGCGTTCCTTTCCGGTTTGCGGGGGGGTGCCTTCCCCACGTTTGGCATCCGACTCGCCGGCGCGTGTGCGCAGGTGAGTTTCTTCCACTGGGCCCGCAAGCCGACCTTTGTTCGACATCTCGCTGATAGTTGAACGAAAAGGAGCGTTCAATCAGCGAACAGCAACCCCGTCCTGCCGGCATCTCCATGGTGAAGTCGAGACAGGCCGTATGGCGGGTTGTTGGACTGACGGATGAACGATCAATGGAATCGGCGGCTGCACCCCGGATGTTTCCAGTCGTGGAGTGGAGCTGGACTTGAAGCGCGGCACCCTTCCGCAGGCCTGATACCAATTCCCGGTGCAAGTCGGTGGAATGCGAACGGAACCCCACGCTGCGTGCCTTCTCCCTTCCTCGGAGGAGGGGAGAAGGTGGCCGCAGGCCGGATGAGGGGTGTGGCCACCAACGCCGGCGCATTCAACCCCTCACCCCGGCCCTCTCCCCTCATCCGAT
>JBAYGL010000505.1:0-3729 GCA_041666725.1 Limisphaerales bacterium | reverse complement strand
CGGCGGGCGTGGCGGTGATGGTGAGCCTGCTCGTGTCCTTCACGCTCACACCGCTGATGAGCGCGCGCCTTTTCAACCTTGGCGAAGTGAGCAAGGCCGCGCACGGCGGGCCGAAGTCGCGCGGCGGGTTTTACGGCTGGATGGAGCGTCTTTACATGGCGGTGCTGGGCTTCTGCATGAGATGGCGGTTCGCCGTCCTCGTGCTGGCGCTTCTCGTCATGGCGTCCTCGGTGCCGCTCTACCAGTCCTTGCGGCAGGAGTTCACCCCCGGCAACACCGACGAGGGCGAGTTCGAGATCGGCCTCTCCGCGAAGGAAGGCACCAGCCTCACGCAGATGGACGAGGTCGCGCTCATGGCCGAGCGCGAGCTGCGCGCGATGCACCAGCTCCGCCTCGTGCAGGGCGGCATCGGCGGCAGCCGCATCAGCGGCGCGAACTATGCGCGCTATTACGTCCGCCTCGCGCCGCACCAGGAGCGCATCTTCATGTGGTCGCGGCTCCTCTCGCTCCGGCCGCTCGACGCCTTCAAGGGCAACTACTCTCAGCGCGACGTGTTGCAGGAGGTCCGCACCCGGCTGCGCAAGCTGCCCGGCGTCCGGGTTTCCGTGCGCGCCTCCTCCTCGTCCATCAGCGTCGGCGGGCCGAACTACGACATTGATTTCTCCATCCTCGGCCCCGATCTCGAATCGCTCTCGAAGTATGCCGAGGAACTCCGCGCCCGTTCCGCCGAACTGGGCATGGCCGACGCCGACACCACGCTCAAGCTCGACAAGCCGGAATTCCGCGTCCACGTCAACCGCGAGCGCGCCGCCGCGCTGGGCGTCTCCGTGGACGACATCGCCACCGCCCTGCGCATCATGGTCGGCGGCGACGAGCGCGTCTCCCGCTTCCGCGACGCCAGCGTGGGCGACGACTACGACGTGCAACTCCGTCTCGCCGAGGGCAAGCGCAACGACCGCGAGACCATTTCGCGCCTCTACGTCCCACGCCGGGGCGGCGGCCTCGTGCGCCTCGACAACGTAGTGGACATCGTCGAGGGCCAGACCGCGTCGCGCATTGACCGGCTCGACCGCCAGCGGCAGGTGAGCCTCCGCGGCTCGATCCTGACCATGCGCGAGGAAGGCGGCGTGCTCGTTCCCACCGGCTACGCGATGAAGGACCGTCTGCAGACGCTCGAAGCGGCCTTTCAGGAGATGAACCTGCCTGCCACCTACACCACCAAGATTTCGGGTCGCGGTCGCGAGCTGGAGCGCACGTTCTCCGAGTTCCTCTGGGCGTTCCTGCTCTCCGTCATCTTCATGTATATGATCCTCGCCTCGCAATACGAGAGCCTCGTCCACCCCTTCACCATCCTGCTCTCGCTGCCGCTCTCGCTGCCCTTCGCACTCTTTTCGCTGTGGGTCACGAACAACACGCTCAACCTCTACTCCGCGCTCGGGCTGCTCGTGCTCTTCGGCGTCGTGAAGAAAAACGCCATCCTCCAGATCGACCACATGAACACCCTGCGCCGGCACGGCCTGGATCGACTGCAGGCCATCATGGACGGCAACCGCGACCGCCTCCGCCCCATCCTGATGACCACGCTCACGCTCGTCGCCGGCATGATCCCGCTCGCGCTCGGCACCGGTCCCGGTGCGGAGGAGCGCCGCGCGGTGGCCGTCGTCGTCATCGGCGGGCAGACCCTCTGCCTCCTGCTGACGCTCCTCGTCACGCCGGTGGTCTATTCCTACCTCGACGACATTGCGCTGCTCTTCCGGAGCAAACACACGCCGGCACCGGCTCCTCCTCCCGCTTCTGAAGCAGTTCCGGTGAAGTGAGATATTGATCGGGTGGAGCCCGATGGCTCCAGCGTCAGCGCGCCAGCAGTTTTCGGAGCTCCGTCACGATTCCCTCTTCCGTGAGGCCATAGCGCGCCATCAGGCTCGCCTGCGAACCATACTTGTCCGGGAACACGTCGGGAATCCCCATGCGTTTGAAGTGTTTGGGCGTGGAAAATTTTGCCTCGGCGAGCGATTCCGCCACGGCGCTGCCAAGCCCGCCGATGATGGTGTGCTCCTCCACGGAAAGAACCACCGGCACGCGATTGGCGTGCGCGAGCAACGCTTCGGCGTCGAACGGCTTCACCGTGTGCATGTGCAGCACGGCGGCGCTGATGCCGCTTTGCTCGAGTTGCGCGGCGGCGGCGAGCGCGGGTTGCAGGGTGACGCCCGTCGTGACGATCAGGGCGTCCGAGCCGTCACGGACGGGAATGGCCCTGCCGATTTGAAAGCCAAGATCGGGCCGCGACACAACCGCATCGCCGCCCTTGCCGAGCCGGATATACATCGGGCCCGCCCAGTCGAGCGTCTGCGGCATGAGACGCTTCATCTCCTCCGCATCGCTGGGCGCGACAATGGTCATGCGCGGCAGGGTGCGGAAAATCGCGACGTCCTCGATGGCCTCGTGCGTCGGCCCGAGCGGCGCATACACCACGCCGCCGCCGCTGCCGATGAGGCGCACGTTGGTCTGGTGCAGGCTGAGGTCGAGGCAGACCTGCTCGAAGCACCGCCGCGTGAGGAAGGTGGCGATGGTGTTGATGTAGACAACACGGCCCTCCATCGCGAGGCCGGCGGCCATCGTGACGATGTGCGCCTCGCTCACGCCCTCCATGAAGAAGCGGTCGGGCATCTCGGCCTTGAACTGCTTCAGCGTGCCGATGCCGAGGTCGGAGCCGATGAAGACCACACGGCTGTCGCGTTTTGCGAGTTCATAAACCGCGTCGAGACTCGTCTTGCGCATCAGCGGCCTCCTTCCAGTGCGGCGAGCAGGGATTTCACCTCGTCCTCCGTCACCTTGTTTTTGTGATGCCAGTTCAGATTGTTCTCCACAAACGGCACGCCCTTGCCCTTGATCGTGTGGCAGATGATCGCGCTGGGCTTGTCCGCGTTGAAGGGGACGCGCGCGAGCGCCGCGCGCAGCGCAGCGACGTCATGGCCGTCCACCTCCTCGACCGCGAAGCCGAACGCGCGCCACTTGTCCGCAAAAGGGTCGAGGTCGAGCACTTCGTAGGTCGTGCTGTAGCTCTGCTGCTTGTTGTAATCCACAAGCACCGTGAGATTCGACAGCCTGTGCTTCGCCGCGCTCAAGGCAGCCTCCCACACCGAGCCCTCGTTCGATTCGCCGTCGCTGCAGATGGCGAACACGCGGTGCGGGGCCTTCTCGATCTTCGCGTTCAACGCGAAGCCGACCGAGAAGGACAACCCGTGTCCGAGGCTGCCCGTGCTCGCCTCGATGCCGGGAACCTTCCCGAACTCCGGATGCCCGCCGAGCATGCCGTCGGGCTTGCAGAACTTCCGCAGCTCGGCCTCGGGAAAGAAACCCTTCTCCGCGAGCAGCACGTAGAGGGCAAGGCAGCCGTGGCCCTTGCTCAGAACGAAGCGGTCGCGTCCCGGCCAGCGCGGGTTCCTCGCGTCGTAGCGCAGCACGTCGTCGTAGAGCACTCGCAGCATCTCGACGAGGCAGAACGCCGAGCCGACATGGCCGCGCCCGCCCTTTTCGAGCGTGCGCACGATCTGCCGGCGCAGCGCCAGCGAGCGCTCGTCCAGTTTCGTCGTGTTGACCGGCGGGGGCTTAGGCGAGGAAGGGATTGCGGTCATACTGCTGTTGAATGCGCCGCAACATCGTGCGCGCCCTGGTGAGCTGGCCCTGTTGCGCAAGGTCGCGGTCGTTCGCGGCACGGGCAAACCGGCG
>JBAYGL010000504.1:0-3731 GCA_041666725.1 Limisphaerales bacterium | reverse complement strand
GCCGAGCGTGGTCAGCGCGGAGCGGAGCTTGTTCGCGCGGAGCGAATCCGACGCGATGAGCAGGCCCTCGCGGAGCTCGGCGAAGAAGTTCATGCAGTGGCTCTCGAACGCGGCGCACCTCGGCTCCTGATCTTGATCCTGATCCTGCTCTTCCCAGTTTTGTCGGGGAAAAGAGGAGCAGGATCAGGATCAAGATCAGGAGCAGGAGAAAAAAGCGGTGTCATGGGCGGTTGATGATTTCATCGCTCGCAATGGTCCCGTCCAGAATCCGCACGACGCGCCGGGCGTGCAGCGCAACCTTCTCCTCGTGCGTCACAACGATGATGGTGTTGCCCTTGCTGGCGAGCTGGTCGAAGAGCGCGAGGATTTCAACGCCGGTCTTGGAATCGAGGTTCCCCGTCGGCTCGTCCGCGAGGAGGATGGACGGAGAGTTCACCAGCGCGCGGGCCACGGCAACCCGCTGGCGCTGGCCGCCGGAGAGTTCGTTGGGCCGGTGGTCCACGCGGTCGGCGAGGCCGACGGAGGCGAGGGCGTCCATCGCCTTTTCTCGGCGCTCGTCGGGCGTGACGCCGGCATAGACCATCGGCAGCTCGACGTTGCGGAGCGCCGTGGCACGGGCGAGGAGGTTGAAGGTCTGGAAAACGAAGCCGATTTCGCGGTTGCGGATCTCGGCCAGCTCGTTGTCATCGCGCTGGCTGACGTCGGTGCCGTTCAACTCGTAGGTGCCGCTGGTGGGCGTGTCGAGGCAGCCGAGGAGGTTCATCATCGTGGACTTGCCCGAGCCGCTCGGCCCCATGATGGCGACGTATTCGCCACGCTCTATGGACATCGAAACTCCGCGCAAGGCGTGGACCGTCTCGGCAGCCATTTGATAGCTGCGCCAGATGTCTTGGAGGCGGATGAGTGGCACGGAGGTAAACCAGTGGTGGACACTAACTGGCACCAATCCGGGAAGACAGTTGCCCGCGAAACACGCGAATAGACGCGAAAGGGGAAACTGATTGAAGCGGGCGAAGGCAAGACTGCCCCTGCTGGAGCTGTCGAAATGTGTGTCTTTGTTTCGCGTTCATTCGCATGTTTCGCGGGCAAAGGGCTTCACTTCTTCTCTGCCTCGCCGGGCTGCTTCTTCTCATTGTCCGCCTTCACCTTCTTGCCGTCTTCCAACTCCCGGTTGATGGCTTTGAAGCCGCCGGAGATGACTTCCGCCCCCTCGGCCACGCCTTCGATGATTTCCACGAAGCTGTCGTCGCTGATGCCGCGCTTGACGGGGACTTGCTTCACCGTCTCGCCGTCGCGCTGGAAGATGACCTCGACGGGCTTGGGAGGCTCGTCCTTCTTTTTGCCGGCGGGACCGCCCTTGTCGCCGTTGCCGTAGGCTTCCTTCGCGTCGGACTTCGCGGTCTTGTCGTCCTTGCCCGGCGCACCTTTGGGCAGGCGCGTGGTGACGCTCTGAATGGGGACGCACAGGACGTTCGTGCGATAGCGCGTCTCGATGTCGGCGGTCACGGACATGCCAGGACGGAAAATCTCCTTGTCCTTCACGCGCACCCTCACCTCGAACTTCGTCGCCTCCTGCTGCGTGCCCATTCCGGTGGACTTCGCGGTGTTCGCAATTTCCGTCACCTCTCCGGCGAACTTCCGGTCGCGAAAGGAGTCGAGTTCCAGTCGCGCAATCTGCCCGACCTTGATGAGCACCACGTCCACCTCGCCGATGTCCACGCGCGCCTCCATCTCCTCCAGGTCGGCGATGGTCATCACGTCGGTGCCGGCCATCGTGGCGGTGCCGACGACGCGCTCGCCTTTCTGCGAGTTGAGCTTGCTGATGGTGCCGGCAAGCGGCGAGACGATCGTGGTCTTGGAAAGGTCATCCAGCGAACGGTCCAGCGCAGCCTTGGCGACCTCGGTCTGGTGACGCGCGGATTTCACCTGCGCCTGCGTGACTTCGTAAGCAGTCTTCGCCTCCTGATATTGAGATTCGGACAGCAGCTTCCCGTCGAAGAGCTTCTTGTTCCGCTCAAATTCCAGCCGCGCCTTCTCCTGGTTGGCCAGCGCGAGCGTGAGACCGGCCTGTGATGAATTGAAGCTCGCGTCGGCGGAGTTGGTGTTGGCGATGTAAAAGTCGGGTTTGATTTTCAGGAGCAGGTCGCCCTTTCGCACGAGCTGGCCCTCCTTCACCGGCAGGTCAATGATCTCGCCGCTGACCTCGGGGCTGATTTTGACGAGCGTGACGGGCTGGATTTTTCCGGTGGCGACGACGACCTCCGTGATGTTCCGGCGCGCGACCCTTTCGGTCTGGACGGCGATGGGCACCACCTTGTTTTTGTTGAACCACCACCAGCCACCCCCGCCCGCCCCGCCGAGCAGCAGCAGCACGAGGAACCACCGCAGGCCAGAGCGGCGCTTGGGTTTTGGAGGCACGGACATAGAATCAGGACACGGCGACCAGCGGAGAGTTTCACGGATGGGCGGTGAAGTTCAACTGGGGAAACGGAGGCGAAGCTCCAAGCTCCAAATCCCAAGTTCCAATGAAACTCCAAACACCAAGCTCCAAAGGCGAAGTCACGCTCGGCATTTGGAACTTGGAGCTTGGGTTTTGGAGCTTGCCTGCCTAAACCCGGATTCCGAAGTTGAGCCGCGAAAGAGCGCAAAGCACACAGAGGAGCCGGGCGGGGATGGACGGGAGCGGAAAAACATCCACCCGGCCCGTTTTTCCGCCAGAAGCCTGTCTTTGTGCTCTATGCGCCCCTTCGTGGCCATTCCATTTCGGAGTTCGGGCTCAAATCTCCACCTGCATGCCCAGTTCGACGACGCGGTTGGCCGGCAGGCCGAAGAAGGATGTCGCCGTCTGCGCGTTGCGCGCCAGCACGGCAAAGAGCCACTTGCTCCAGCGGGAGAGCTTCGCCTTGCCGGTGTCGGGCACGGTTTCGCGGCTCAGGAAGAACGTGGTCTTCGAAAGATCAATCGGCCCGCCGGTCAGCGGAGCATCCTTCAACAGCTTCAAAATGCTCGGCTCCTCCATGAAGCCATAGCGGCCCACGACGCGCTGAAAACCTGAGGGCAGCTGCTCAACCTGCACCCGCTCGCTCTCCGGCACATGGGCCACCTCATCGGTGACAATGGTGAGCAGGATGTTGCGCTGGTGGAGAACCTTGTTGTGCTTGAGATTGTGAAGCAGCGCGACGGGCGTGCCGTTCGGGTTGCCGGCCATGAAGATCGCCGTGCCCGGCACGCGCTGCGGCGGGTTCACCTCGATGTCCGCGAAGAACAGGTCACGCGGCAGCGTGGCGTTTTGCATCCGCTCCCACACGAGGCGGCGTCCCGTCTTCCAGGTCGCCATCACCGTGAAGATGCCCGCGCCCACGATCAGCGGAAACCAGCCGCCATGGGCAACCTTCAGCAGGTTCGAGCCGAAGAAAGCCAGCTCCACCGACAGGAAGACGCCGCACAGCGACATGGCCTTGATCTGCGACCAGCCCCAGAGCCGCCGGGCGGCGAAGTAGAACAGCATCGTGGTGACGAGCATGGTGAGCGTGACGGCGATGCCGTAGGCCGCGGCGAGGTTCGACGAGGATTTGAAGCCCAGCACCAGGCCGATGCACGCCAGCATCAGCGCCCAGTTCACATGGGGCATGTAGATTTGCCCCCGCTCGGCGCTGCTCGTGTGGCGGATGACCATGCGCGGCAGGTAACCCAGCTGGATCGCATGCATGGTCAGCGAGTAGGCCCCGGAG
>JBAYGL010000503.1:0-3737 GCA_041666725.1 Limisphaerales bacterium | reverse complement strand
CGTCTTCCTCGTCACCCAGGCCATGGCCTGACAGCCGATGGCGCGCGGTTCCGGGCTGGCTTCCGCGAGGGTGCAGCGGAAGAAGCGGAGGTGGACGGATTTTTCCGGGTAGCTGTGGGTGATGCGTTCGATTTCGTCGTGGACGAGCACGTCCACCCCGAGTTCCTCGTGCAGCTCCCGGCGGAGACATTCCTCAAAGCTCTCGCCCGGCTCGCGTTTGCCGCCGGGAAACTCCCACAGGCCGGCGAGGTGTCCGCCGGCGGGTCGCCGGGTGATGAGGAGCCGGCCGGCGCGGAAGACGAGGCCCGCAGAGACTTCGATGCTGGATGCTGGATGCTGGATGCCGGATGGCTGCGTTGTGCCGGAGGTCTTCATCCAGAATCCAGCATCAGACATCCAGCATCGGCCTACCGGCCCACGCTCTTGTAAACCCAGCCGCGCTTCTCCATCTCCGCCGGGTCGAAGAGATTCCGGCCATCGAAGAGGATCGGATGCGACATGGCGTGGCGCGCGCGGTCGAGGTCAAGCTGCTTAAACTCCGGCCACTCGGTCGCGATCACGACGGCATCGCAGCCCTCGGGCACGGCGTTCATGTCGGCGACATAGGTGATCGTCGGGCCCGGCGGGAGGACGCCCTTGGCCTTGTCCATCGCCTTGGGATCGAACACGCGGAGGGATGCGCCTTCCTTCAACAACCGCTGGCAGAGGTCAATGGCCGGCGACATGCGGACGTCGTCGGTGTTCTGCTTGAAGGCCAGGCCCAGCACGCCGATTTTCTTGTCCTTCAAGACCCAGAGCGTGTCCGTGAGCTTCTTGAGGAAGCGCTCCATCTGGTCGGCATTGATGTGCTGGACCTCCTTGAGCAGCTGGAAGTCGTAGCCAAGCTGGTCGGCGATCTTGATGAACGCGCTGAGGTCCTTCGGGAAGCACGAGCCGCCGAAGCCCAGGCCCGCGTTGAGGAAGCGCCGGCCGATGCGCGCGTCCATGCCCATGCCGTTGGCGACCTCCTCGACGTTCGCGCCGCTGGCCTCGCAGATGGTGGCGATGGCGTTGATGTAGGAAATCTTCAGTGCCAGGAAGGAGTTCGCCGCGTGCTTGATCAGCTCGGCGGAGTTGATGTCCGTGATGATGATCGGCGCGTTGAAGGGCGTGTAAAGCTCGCGCATCGCGGCGGCGGGGCGGGGGGAGCCGACGCCCACGACGATGCGGTCGGGCTTCATCAGGTCATCGACGGCGAAGCCCTCGCGGAGGAACTCCGGGTTGCTCACCACGTCGAAGTCCACCTTCGCCTTGCAGTAGCGCTTGATGGTCTCGGCCACCTTCTCGCCCGTCTTCACCGGCACGGTGCTCTTGTCCACGACGATCTTGTAGCTGGTCATGGCCCCGGCGATGTCGCGGGCGACGCGCTCGATGTAGGAGAGGTCCACCGAGCCGTCCGGCTGCGGCGGCGTGGGCACGGCGATGAAGATCACGTCGGACTTCTCAACGCCCTCGGCGGTGCTGCCGGTGAAGCTGAGGCGTCCGGAGGCAACGTGCTTCTTCACCATTTCTTCCAGGCCCGGCTCGTAAATGGGGATGCCGCCGGCGCGGAGCATCTCGACCTTTTTGAGGTCGTTGTCCACGCAGATGACGGTGTGGCCGACTTCGGCAAAACAGGCTCCGGTCACAAGGCCGACGTAGCCAGTGCCGATGATGGTGAGTTTCATAGCTGGAGAAAACAGACTGTGCGCAGCGGCACGACCGGCGGCTTACTTCCGTGCGGGCGCGTTGGTCGCGGGTGCGGCAACGGAGGTCGCGGCGGGCGAAACGCCTGCGGTGAGCTGCGGGTGCTTGCGCAAAAGCTGGTCGCGCCGCATCTCGGCCTCCATGCGCCAGACGGTGAGCGGCTTGGCGCGGAGCACCTCGTCATAAAGCCGGAGCGCCTGGTCGGGCTTGTTCTTCTGCTCGTTCAGCAGGCCCAGCGCGAGTTTTGCCTGGTGCGCCTCGGGGCTGCTGCCGTGGAGGGAAAGCACCTGCTCGTATGAAGCGAAGGCCTTGTCCAGCTCGCCGGATGCCTCCTGGCACGCCGCGACGCCGATCAGCGCCACCGGGGCGGCGGAGCTTCCCGCGTTGGCGGCGATAAATTTTTCGAAATGCGCCTTCGCCTCGGGATATTTTCCTTCGGCAAACAGACGGTCGGCGGCGTAGAGCACCGCGCGTTCCGCCGCCGGCGTGCCGGAATGCTGCTCGGCGACCTTGAGATAATCCGCCGCGCTCGGCTGGGAGGGCTTGCCGGACTTGTCGGCGGGCTTGTTCAACGCCGCGAGGGCGGCGTTGGCGTCAGCCTCCTTGCCCTGCCGGACGTGCTGGTAGGTGAATGCGGCGAACCACAGCGCGAGCGCCGCGGCTCCAGCGTAGGCGAGGTTCAGCTTGTTCGTCTCGAACCAGGCCTGAACGTCAACCTGCCAAGTAGATTGTGTATCTTCTGTTTGCACAGATAAGGGCGCGCATCTTCGGAGCGAGCCCTGAAAACGCAAGTCCAAAGGTTCCCAAAACTTACGGCTGGCGCATCTTGACACTGCTCTCGGAGGAGCGCGGCGTTGACGCCGCAGCAGGGTGGGAGGCGCAGAAACCGTTCGTATTTGCCGGGGCGTTCGTTCACTCGCAGCCTTCTGCGGCGTGAACGCCGCGCTCCGGGAGCAGTGCGCGAATGCGCTCCTTACGGCTTCTTCACCGCGCCGAAGACCTGCCTGAGCAAATCCGTCGTCCGGGCCGCCGGGTTTTCGCGGATGCGCTTCTCCTCGGCCGCCACCATCTTGAACAGGCCGTCCATCGCCCTGCCCGTCACGTAGCTGTCCACGTCCAGCGTGGACGCGTCGAGGCCGAGATTCCTGCCAAACGCGCCGCCGAACGTCTGCGCCAGGCCCGCCGCCGGACCGGCCTTGGCCAGCATCGCCTTGTAGGCGGCGGTCACGCCGGCGGCGTCCGTGGCCTGCTTCACGATGGGCAGGAACTGCGCCTGCAGCGCGTTCGTGCTGGTGCGGCGGAAGTATTGCGTCGCCGCGTCGTCCGGGCCGGTGAGGATTGCCTTCGCGTCCGCGACCGTCATCTGGCGGATGCTGTCGGAGAAGACCGCGGCGGCGGCGGGCACGGCCTTCTCCGCCGCGCGGTTCATGGTCGTGACGAACTCGTCGGCCAGCGCCTCCTGCTTCAGCGTGCGCAGCGTCTTCTCCACCTTTTGCAGGCCCGCGGGCATGGGGATCTTCACATTGAGGTTGGTGAGGAAGCCTCCGTTCGCCCCGAGCTGTTTCACGGCGCTTTCCGCTCCCTTCGCGAGCGCCTCTTTCAGCGCCCTGGCGGTCTGGTCTTCCGTGAGGCTGCCGATCGATGGCAGCGCGTTGGTGACGGCGGCCTTCTTCTTCAGCTCGTCGAGCAGGTTGAACTGCGCGTGGGCGGACTGGTGGACGACCGCCATGAGCAGGAGGGTGAAGAGGAGTTTCATGTGAGTTGGGGCGCGGGATGGTTGAACCGCCGTGTCGGCGGGGTGGACCCTACTTGCTCTGCGGAATGTCGGCAAGCCGGCTCCTCCCCGGCAGACGTCCATCGGGCCCGAATTCCGAAGTTCAGCCGCGAAAGGGCGTAAAGAACACAAAGGAGCCGAGTCGGGGGCACTGGAGCTGGGACTATTTCCGCCCGCCCCGTTCTCCTGCCAGAAACTTGGCTTTGCGCCCTTTGTGCCCTTTCGTGGCCATTCCATT
>JBAYGL010000502.1:0-3747 GCA_041666725.1 Limisphaerales bacterium | reverse complement strand
GATCCGTGCGACGGGCGCACCCAGGGAACGGCCGGCATGTTCGACTCGCTCCCGTATCGCAACGACGCCGCCATCGTCTTCCGCCGGCTCATCCGCTCGCTGCCCACGCGCAACGGCGTGCTCGGCGTTGCCACCTGCGACAAGGGCCTGCCCGCGATGATGATGGCGCTCGCCGGAATGCCCGATCTCCCCAGCGTGCTCGTGCCCGGCGGCGTCACGCTGCCCCCGACCAATGGCGAGGATGCGGGCGCTGTGCAGACGCTCGGGGCGCGCTTCTCGCACGGACTCGTCTCGCTGGAGGAGGCTGCGGAACTCGGGTGCCGCGCGTGTGGAACTCCCGGCGGTGGCTGTCAGTTCCTCGGCACGGCGGCGACGTCGCAGGTCGTCGGCGAAGCGCTCGGGCTTTCGCTGCCGCACAGCGCGCTCGCGCCGTCGGGTGAACCGGTCTGGACGGAACTCGCCGTCAGCTCCGCGCGAGCTTTGGTGGAGTTGGAAGCGCGCGGCCTCAAGTCCCGCGACATCCTGACCGACGCCGCGATTCGGAACGCGATGGTCGTCCATGCGGCCTTCGGCGGCTCAACGAACTTGCTCCTGCACATTCCTGCCATCGCACACGCAGCGGGCTTGAAGCGCCCGACCGTCGAGGACTGGATTGCCGTGAATCATAGCGTGCCGCGTCTCGTGAGCGTGCTGCCCAACGGCCCGGTGCATCACCCGACTGTGCGCGTGTTCCTAGCCGGTGGAGTGCCGGAGGTGATGCTGCATTTGCGCCGTCTTGGACTGCTGGACACCAGTGTGCTCACCGCCAGTGGCGCGACGCTCGACGAAGTGTTGAACTGGTGGGAAGCCAGCGAGCGCCGCACGAAGTTCCGAGAACTCCTCCGCGCGCAGGACGGCGTGGACCCGGACGAAGTCATCTTCTCCCCCGAGCGCGCGAAGTCACGGGGACTCACGAGCACCGTGACCTTCCCGCGCGGCAACCTCGCGCCCGAAGGGGCGGTCATCAAGAGCACGGCGATTGACCCGAGCGTGGTGGACGCGGACGGCGTGTATCGCAAGGAAGGCCAGGCGAAGGTTTTCACCAGCGAGCGCGCCGCCATCGCCGCCATCAAGGAGAAGCGCATCGCCGCCGGGGACATCCTCGTGCTGGCCGGTTGCGGCCCAATGGGCACGGGCATGGAGGAGACTTACCAGCTCACGAGTTCACTGAAGCACCTGCCGTTCGGCAAGCACGTCGCGCTCGTCACAGACGCGCGCTTCAGCGGCGTGAGCACCGGCGCGTGCATCGGCCATGTCGGCCCGGAAGCCTTGGCGGGCGGACCGCTGGGCAAGCTCCGCGACGGCGACGTGATCCGCATCGTCGTGGATCGCAACACGAACACGGGCAGCGTGGACTTCATCGGCGACGGCGAACGCAAGTTCAGCCCGGACGAGGGCACGGCCATTCTGGCCAGTCGCCCATCGCGCGATGACTTGAAGCCGAACGAAAACCTCCCCGACGACACGAAGCTCTGGGCTGCGCTCCAGGCCGTCAGCGGCGGCACATGGGGCGGATGCGTGTTCGATGCCGATGCGGTGCTGGCGCGGCTGCGCATTTAGGCCGGATATTTCCGTTGAGCATCTCAGAGGATTGGGCTTTATTGCTCCCATCGTTCAGCCATCCCTTAACCCACATGTGTCATGGAAATCACTGATTCAATCGCCGCCATTCTCGAGCACAAAGGGCAGTTGACCCTCCAGACCATCGCGCCGACCGACACGGTTTATGATGCGATCAAGTTGATGGCCGATCGCAACATTGGTTGCGTGCTCGTCATGGACGGCGGGGAGCTGGTGGGCATCCTGTCCGAGAGGGATTACACGCGGAAGGTCGTGCTTCAGGGCCGTTCATCGAAATCCACGCTCGTCCAGGAAATCATGACGAGGAACGTTCTTTGCGTCACGCCGAAGCACGGCGTCGAGGCCACGCTGCGCATCATCACCGAGAATCGCGTGCGCCATCTGCCGGTGAGGGATGGAGGGCGCATCATCGGGCTGATATCCATCGGTGATCTCGTCAAGTGGGTCATCAATGCCCAGCGTTCGGCTCTCAGTCAGCTGGAAGCTTACGTCGCAGGCGGATACCCGGGCTGAGGCTCGCTAAAAAACATTCAATTCCCGTTCCTTCCCGGACGTCCACTCCCGTCAGAAGACGCATAACTCTAATCATATGATTCGTATTCCTGGTGATCCCGGCAAAGACCTTTGCGACAAACATCTCGGCATCACGCGCCGCGACATCCTCCGCATCGGTGGCTCCGGCCTGCTCGGCCTCTCGCTCGGCGGGGCGATGAAGCTCCAGGCGATGGCCAGCCCCGCCACGGGCGGACGCGGCTGGGGCAAGGCCAAGAGCGTCATCATGATTTACCTTCAGGGCGGCCCGTCGCACTTGGACCTGTGGGACCCGAAGGACAACGTGCCCGACAACGTGAAGTCCGTTTTCGCGCCCATCGCGACGAAACTCACCGGCGTCAAATACACCGAACTTCTGCCCAAGCTCGCGAAGGTGAACGACAAGTTCACCATGATCCGCTCGATGAGCTACACGCCCAACGGCCTCTTCAACCACACGGCCGCCATCTACCAGATCATGACCGGCTACACGACCGACAAGGTCAGCCCGTCCGGCCAGCTTGAGCCGCCCAGCCCGAAGGACTTCCCGAACTTCGGCTCGAACATCATCCGCCTCAAGCCGCCCACGCAGCCGATGCTCCCGTTCGTCATGTTCCCGCGCCCGTTGCAGGAGTCGAATGTCGTCGGCAAGGGCGGCAGCGCCGGCTTCCTCGGCAAGGCCTTCGATCCCTACACGCTTTATCCCGATGGCGATGATCTCGACATGGCGAAGATGGACAAAATCAAGGTGGACGACCTCAACCTCCGCCCGGACATGTTCGCCGTCCGCCTCCAGCGCCGCGCCAAGCTCCGCGACGAACTGAGCAACGCTTTGCCGGAAATCGAGAAGGCCGTCGAGAACTACAACCTCGACGAATACTACAAGCAGGCGATGAACCTCATCGTCTCCGGTCGCGCCCGCGAGGCCTTCGACCTCAACCAGGAACCTGACAAGCTCCGTGACCGTTACGGTCGGAACACCTTTGGCCAAAGCTGCCTGCTCGCGCGCCGCCTTGTCGAGGCCGGCACCCGCGTGGTGGAACTCATCTGGCCCAAGGTCGCCAATTCCGACAACCACTCGTGGGATGTCCACGTCGGCCTCAACGACCGCATGAAGAAGCAGAGCGCCCCGATGCTCGACACCGGCCTGTCCGCGCTCTTCGAGGATCTGGACGCGCGCGGTTTGCTCGCCGAGACGCTCGTCGTCGCCATCGGCGAGTTCGGCCGCAGCCCTCAAAAAGGTGTGAGCACCAGCGGCAACAGCAATAGCGCCGATGGCCGTGACCACTGGCCGTATTGCTACACCAGCGTCATCGGCGGCGCGGGCATCAAGCGCGGCTATGTGCACGGACAGTCGGACAAGACCGGTTCAGCGCCCGTTGAAGATCCCGTCCACCCGATGGAACTCCTCGCCACCATCTACCACAGCTTCGGCATCGACCCGGAGACTGTTGTGATGAACCATCTGAACCAGCCGCGCGAACTCGTGAAGGCCAAGGCCGTCACAAAGCTCTGCGCGTAACTGGTCCGCCTCGGGGGGGGGCGGAGGTGCTGCTCAAGCCAAAAAGTGAAGGTGTTCAAGGACTCCAACCCGCG
>JBAYGL010000501.1:0-3757 GCA_041666725.1 Limisphaerales bacterium | reverse complement strand
CGGCGCGGGTCGGTGGCGTGGACGCCGCAGATGACCGGGATTTCCTCCACCGTGGGCAGCACCTCGTATTCGCCGATCTCCATCGCGACGGCGTTCGCATCACCGTAAGCCATCAGCCCGCACGTCGAGCCGTGGCCGCTCATGCGGAAGCGCCCGGAATTGTAAACGATGAGGAGGTCGGCCCCGCCCTTCTCGATGAACTTCGCGCTGATGCCCGTGCCCGCGCCGGCGGCGATGATGGCGTCGCCCTTCTTGATCGTGCTCATCAGGCGGTCGCGGACTTCCTTGCGGGTGTAGGGGTTTCCTTTTCCGGTCCAGGGATTGGGCATGGCTCGATATCGGTTGAAAATCTGTCGCGCTGCGCGAGTGTGCCCGGCATCGTATCGGCAAGCCCTCCGGTTTGAAAATGGCAAAGACACACGCCCAGCTATCCGAAACGCACATCCTTGGCCCGGAAACCCGCCAGTGGGTCGTGCGAGCCGGC
Organism: Limisphaerales bacterium; assembly: GCA_041666725.1. GTDB lineage: Bacteria > Verrucomicrobiota > Verrucomicrobiia > Limisphaerales > SXTU01 > SXTU01. Next base: position 3,273 of record JBAYGL010000501.1, on the reverse strand, counting down.
ACCACCGACCCGCGTGCGTGGCTTCAGGAAGTGCCGGTCTGCCCCGCGCTTGCCCTGCACCAGATCGCCCACGTCGGCGTCTGTCACGCCGTCGCACCGTATCGCGTTGTGCGGATGAAACAGAGCGGGACCTACTTCCTCGCCTGTTTCGGCGGACGCGGGCGGCTGCTCGTTGAAGGGCGCTGGCAGGTTTGCGCCGCCGGCACGGCCTGTCTGCTGCCGCCGCACATCCTGAACGCCTTTTACGCCGAGCCCGGCGCGCCGTGGAAATTCGTCTGGGTGCGCTATGAGCAGCCGACCAACCAGCGGCCCATCGCCGGCGCGAGTTCGCCGGTGCTGGCCAGGTTCGCCCCCGACCCGGTGCAACATGCAACGCTCGGCCTCTACCACGAGGCCAAAGGCGCGGCGGTCCCGGCGGAGATGCAGCGGTGGGCGGACCTGATCCACGCCTACGTGCTCCGCTTCGCGCGTCCATGGCAGGTGGAGGACCGGCTCTGGCTCGTGTGGGAAAGCGTCGCCGCGCATCTGGACGAGGAGTGGACGCTGGAGAGGCTTGCCGGTCTCGCGCACATGAGCACAGAGCACCTGCGCCGCCTCTGCCGCCGGGAGCTGGGCCGCAGCCCGATGCACCAGGTCATCTTCCTGCGGATGCGCCGCGCGGCGGAACTCCTCTCGACCACGAACGACAAGGTGGAAACCATCGCCTCGGCGGTGGGCTACCAAAACCCCTTCGTCTTCTCAAACACGTTCAAGAAGTGGACCGGCTGGCGGCCCTCGGAGTTCCCCGGCCGGGCGAAGGAGAAGTAGGAGTTGCCAAAACGTCCAAAGGAACCCTCGTTCAAGGTTGAGCGTTGGACGTTGAACGTTTTCCTCACTTCTTCTTGCCGCCGCCCATGATTTTCTTCGCGACCTTCACGAGCCCCAGCTTGTGCGGCAGCTTGAAGGCCGGGTGCTCGGCGATGCGCCAGTATTCGCGGGCCGTCGAGCGGAAGACATCGTTGCGCACCAGCGCGTAGAGATAGCCCCTGTAGTTCTGGTCGCGCCATGTGCGAAGCGGCTCAAACTGGCTCAACCGGCACTCTCCGAGCTCGATCACGAACACCGAGCTGGGCAGGTTGTAGGCGCGGAACTTCCGGCCGGACTTTTCCAGCTCCTCGATGAACGCCTGCAAGCCGAGGTAGATGATGTCGCCATCGTGAAAGGCCATCGCACTGTCGGGGGCCATCGCGCTCAAACAAAACTTCGCGTCCCGCAGCACGGCGATGTCCGTGTGCTCGCCGTCGATGAAACAGAAATCCGGCCTGAACGGCAGCGCGCCCGCGCCCATGGACTCCGTGCCCTTCTCGATGGGGACGATCTTTTTCACGTCCGCCCCCGGCACCTTCGCGAGCAGGTCGAGCATGTCCTGCGTCGTGACGTGCGAGTAGTCGCCGCCCTTCTCGCGCGCATCGGGCACGAACGTCGGCCGTGGATCGATCGAGATGACCTTCGTGCAGCCGGGGTCGGCCACGTAGGACTGGAGAGAGCCGCCCTTGTAGGAGCCGATTTCCAGGAAGGTGAACTGGCCGCCCTTCCACTGGCGGAACGCGCTGTTCAACGCTAGAAACGAACGGCGGTCGTCCTCGCTGCTCTGGCTCTCGATGGTCTTGAAGAGCGACAGGTCCTGCTGGTCAATCTGCTCCTGAATGGTGGGCATAGGCGTGTTGTTGGTGCGACGCAAAGTGCCAAGCGCGGGAGACGTGGTAAAGGCGGAAGTGGCGTCCCCCCCTGCCCTGCGCCCGCCACCGCGTTGACGCTCCGGCGGCTGCACAGTAGCGTCCAGCGCATGATTGATCTGGCCGAAGCCCAGCCGCGTCGCGCTGACCTGACACAGCCGCACTTTCGCGGGCCCCGCCCGCCCGCGCAGGTGGACGCGCTCACCCGGGAGATTCGCGCGCTCAAGCAGAAGCTCAACGCCGTCATTCTCGCGCACAACTATCAGGTGCCGGAAATCCAGGACGTGGCGGACTTCGTCGGCGATTCGCTCGGCCGGCGCAGCAGGCGGCGGGGACGAACGCGGATGTGATTGTCTTCTGCGGCGTCCATTTCATGGCCGAGACGGCGAAGATCCTCAACCCCGGCAAGGTCGTCGTGCTGCCGGACAAGGACGCCGGCTGTTCGCTGGAAGAGAGCTGCCCCGCCGACAAGCTCGCCGCGTTGCAGGCGAGCAACCCGAACTTCTACACCATCGCCTACATCAACTGCTCCGCGGCGGTGAAGGCGCTGAGCGACGTGATCGTCACCAGCGGCAACGCGCTCAAGATCGTCAACGCCGCGCCCAAGGGCCGCGACCTGCTCTTCGTGCCGGACGAAAACCTCGGCGCGTGGGTGATGGAGCAGACCGGCCGCCCGATGACGCTGTGGCGCGGCAACTGTTACGCGCATGTCGAATTCCAGCGGGACAACATCCTCCGCGCGCGCGCGGCGTATCCCGATGCGAAAATCGTCGTCCATCCCGAGAGCCTGCGCGAGGTGCGCGACCTGGCCGACGCGGTCTGCTCGACCGAGAAAATGATCACCTACTGCAAGACCAGCCCGGCGAAGCGGTTCGTGATCGTCACGGAGTCGGGCATCATCCACCGGATGCAAAAGGAATGTCCCGGGAAGGAGTTCCTCTGCGCGCCCGTCTTCGACGTGATGCGGATGCCGACGGACAACTGCCGTTGCAGCGAGTGCCGCTACATGAAGCTGAACACGCTGGAGAAACTCCGCGACTGCATGAAGAACCTCGCCCCGCGCCTCGAACTGCCCGCCGACATCATCGCGAAGGCCCGCGCGCCCATCGAGCGGATGCTGGAGATTTCCGCGCGCCCTTGAGCCCGGGAGTTTCGGACGGACCCGGTCCGAGAATTGGTTGATTGCCAGCAGGCACCGTCTCCGTCAGAAGTAGCGCCATGACCCGTGCATTGACCGTCCTCGTCGCCGCCGTCGCCGTTTTTCAACCTGCGGGTGGCGCCCGCGCCGCCGAAAATCTCCCACCCGTCGGAATGCCGCGTCTGGAGCGCACGAACCTCCTCGCCTACCGCAACATGGTCGGCAACGTCCTGAGCGTGAAGTCCGTCAAGGAATGGCAGCAGCGCCGCGCGGAAACCGTGCGCGGCATGGAGCGGGTGATGGGCATCCTGCCCGGCAACGGGAAGCGCTGCCCGCTCGATGTGAAGGTGGAGGAAGAAACCGACTGCGGCAGTTATGTGCGACAGCTCATCTCCTACCAGAGCGAGCCGGGCGGACGCG
>JBAYGL010000500.1:0-3762 GCA_041666725.1 Limisphaerales bacterium | reverse complement strand
ATACCAATTCCCAGTGCAAGTCGGTGGAATGCGAACTGAAGCTCACGCCGCGTGCCTTCTCCCTTCCTCGGAGGAGGGGAGAAGGTGGCCGCAGGCCGGATGAGGGGTGCGGCCACCAACGCCGACGCACGCGACCCCTCACCCCAGCCCTCTCCCCTCATCCGATGAAGGGAGAGGGAGGCAAGGCGCGTCGTGGTCCGCCACCGATTCCACCGACTTCCATTCCGAAATGGTATCACTTGTAAGCCGCCGGCTTCGCCGCCGGCTCGGTGCGGGGATCGGGAGCGCCCATTTCAATCCACCTGAGGAAATCGGCAATGACCGCAGGAGGCAGCTTCGTTTTTGGCGGCATCAGCTCCTGATGGTCGTTGATGAGGGCACGAAAAATAAGGCTGCGGTCAGGATCGTTGGCGCGCACGGCTGGGCCGCTGTCGCCGCCGGTGAGGATGCCGCCGCGCGTGTCGAGGTAGAGGCCGGCCTTCAACTTCCTGGCCTGTGAGGAATGACATTCATAACACTTCTCGGCGAGCACCGGCTCGATCTTCTTCCGGAAGAAATCAAACTGAGCCTCCGTGAAGTGCCGCTCCGCGTTGGGCTTCGCGCTGGCGAGAATGCGATCCACGGCAGGCGGACGTTCGGCGAGATAGGATTTCTTCGCGGTCTTCGGCACGGCGCGGAGGAGCGCGTAGGCCGCCCAGCTCGTGGCGGAGATGGAGATGAACTGGTCCTGGCCGTGGGGAAAGGCGCTGTCGAAGAACGGCTGAACATCGTGCGTGCGCTTGCGCACATGCCATGAGCCGTCGGCGGCCTGGGACTTGAGCAGATAGCCCAGGCCGCGCTGGAAGGCGTCGTCTTTCAGCGTGACCGCTCCGGTGTCATAAAGCGCGGCAAGCACGGTGCCGGTGGCGTAGGCATCGCTCCCGGTGTCGAGAAGCTGCGGCCAGCCGCCGTCCTCGCGCTGCACGGCGAGCAGTTCCTTCTCCTCCTTTTTGAAGGCCGCCTCGTCCGCGTCGAGCAGATGCAACGCGCGCAGACGGTGGACGCTGTCCTCGGTGTTGCGGGCGGGCGTGGCCACCAGCCATTGCCCGGCGGCGGCGGTGCGCGTGCGAATGCGCGGGGCGAGCTGGGGCGTGCCGTGATTTCGCAGGCCGCGCAGCACGAGGTAGGTGGTGGTGAACTCGCTGCCCACCGTCGGCGGGCGGCGCATGGGCGGGGACCAGTGGTCGAGGCTCCTGTTCTGATCCAGAAAAAACTCCGCCGCCGATGCCGTGGTGGCGTCGGGCTTCCAGCCGGCGACATCGAGCATCCACAACGCCGTGCCCGGTCCGTCCGTCGTGCCGGCGATGGACCAGCCCTCCTTGAAGCGCGGGCGGTCCTCGATCAGGCCCAGATAGGCCCGGGCCAGCTGATCCTCGAAGTTGCCCGTGTTGATGGTGAAGCCTCGCGCCCAGGCGTCGTTGATGACCAAAGACGAATGCGCGCCGTGATGACAGGTGAAGCACGCCCGCTCCTGCAAGGCGAAGGCCGAGCTGCGTTCGATGAGCGGCAGCGCCCTGGTGACGGCGGCGCGGATGTCGGCCAGCGCGACCGGCGCGGCCTTCTCCGCCCGGCCGGCAGACGCGAGGCAGGCGAGAACCAGAAGTGTGGTTCCCACCAGCGAAGGGCGGAGGCGGCGCGGCAGATTCATTGTGAGACGTGCAAGATTGACGTGCCGGGTGGCCGCACACCTCATCTGAAATTGTCCTGCACAAGACCCGCGTTGCCCGCGTGCTCAGGCGCGGAGCCGCTGCGCGTTCCCATTCCGGACGGCACGGTCCTGTTCGGGCGTGAGCACCGACTCCTTAAGCTTGAGCGCGGCGCTCTCGAAGTAGAACAGCGGCGCGTGAGAGCCAAAGAGCATCCGGTCCACGGGGATTTGCTTCGCGAGGTTTGCCACTCCGCCCGCGCCTTCGAGCATCGCGATCTCGAAGTGCGCGCCGACGGCGGCGAGACGCAGGAGCGGTTCGCCGCGCACCGTGCGGAAGGCGTTGAGCAGCACGAGCCGGAGCTGTGGCATCTGTTTGAGCAGGCCCGGGAGCGGCGCGGTGTCCACGGGCGGAACTTGGACGAGCGGATGCAGCGTGCGCTCCTCCTCCATGATCACGGCCAGCTGGACGATGAGCTTTCGCTCGGCGGCCAGCGCGAGCAGACGGGCAAAGGCGGGATCATCGAGCTTGTAGCCGTGGTAGTTCGGATGGAGACGGATGCCCGGCATCCGGTGAACCTCGGCGCAGCGGCGGAGTTCCTCCTCCCAGTCCGGCAGCTTGGGATTCACCGAGCCGAACGGGACGAGAAGGCCGGCATGTGCGCGACATTCGGCGGCAAGGCGGGTGTTCGCAGCGGCAATATCCTTGTGCAGCAAGCCGTCGAACGTGCCGGCCCACGCCTCCGTGACGTTGTGCTCGCGGAGCTTTGCGACGAGCGCGGGCGTCTCGTCCAGCGGGCAGCGGCGGAACGGCCAGCGACCGAGCGTGACGTTGGTGTCAACAATCGAGGAAGAGGAAGCCGGCTTCGGGGCGGCGAATGTTGGCGAAGCGAGCGCGGCCAGGGACGCGGCGGCAACGGAGGTTTTCAGGAAGGTGCGCCTCGAAGAATCGAAAGAGCCTGGTGAAGCATTGCGCCGTCCTCCCTCACCCCTGCCCTCTCCCCAAGGAGAGGGAAACACGCAGCCAGCGCTGGAGCGAAGCTGGGAGCGCTCGTTTATTCGAGGGGTGTCGTCATGCGCTCCCTCTCCCGGAGGGAGAGGGCCGGGGTGAGGGGGAAAGGCTCGTGTGCCTGACAGCGCGACGTCGTTCACACCACTTCCGACATCAGTCAGAGACTCCTCACGTCGATTCCTACGCGGTGTGTTCATGCCTTGATTCCTTTCCGCCGGAGGATCGGGGCCATCAGGCGCTTCAAATTGCCGCTGAGGATGAGTTGCTTCGCCGCATCGGGGATTTGCGCGCCGAAGACTTTGCCGAGTTGCGAGGCGAAGCTCCGGCCTCCGGCATCGCTGCCGTAGATGACGCGCTCGGCGCCCAGTTCACGCACGGCCATCTCGGTGTAGCCGGCGACGGGGTCGGAACCGGCGAGGTCGGCGTAAAGATTCTTGTGCGCGCGGATGCCGCGGATGCCGCGCTCCCAATCGCCGCCGGTGTGACCGCAGATGATCGGCGTGCCGGGATGCCGCGCGGCGAGTTCCGCGAGTTCGAACGGCGTGGATTCACCGGGCTCGTTGCCGGTGATCTTGAGCCAGGTGTGCTGGAAGATGACGGCCTGCAATTCACCCGCGCGCCTGATGATGGGATCGAGTTCGGCGGCGTTGCAGCGGTGTGCAACCCACAGCTTCACGCCGACCATCGGCCCGCGCGCGACGCAGCGTTCCAGCTCGGCCAGGCTTTCCCCGACGTATTTCGGATTCAGATACACGAAGCCGAAGGTGCGGTCGGGAAACTTGCCGATGGCGTCGAGCACCTGGTCGTTCTCCCTGCGGAAGGTCTCTGGCTTCGGGTCCTTCGACCATGTGGTGCCCATGTAAACGCAGAGGCGCTCAATACCCATGCGGTCGGCGAGGGCGACGAGCTGCGCCATGCGCTCGGCAGGCGTCGCGCCGGGGACGCCGGACATGTGGACATGGAGATCCCAGATGGTCATGGCTGGATCAGGGGAAGCGCAGGATTAAGACCAATTCGCAGTGCAAGTCGGTGGAATGCGAACTGAAGCTCACGCACGGTGCCTTCT
>JBAYGL010000499.1:0-3763 GCA_041666725.1 Limisphaerales bacterium | reverse complement strand
CCCATCCGCCGGGCGATCCAGGACGGGGCCACGGACATCACCGTGGTGCTCACGCACGATCCCGCCTTCCGCCTCAAGCCGACTCCGCACTGGCTGGGAAGACTGGCCTACCCGGACTTCCCCAAGGTGGCCGAAGTCTGGACCGCCCGGCAGAACTTGAATTACAACGACGCCCTCGACTTGATGAAACAGCCGCCTGCGGGAATCCGGTTCCGGGTGTTCCGCCCGCTCCGGCCGATGCCGGTGGGCTCCTTCACCGCCGAGCAGCAAAAAATCGCCGCCACGCTGATTCTGGGCCACGACGAAGCGTTGCAGCAGATGGAAGGCATGAAGGCGGAACCGCTGAAAGCTGCAACGCCCGTTTGAGCCGGGGCACTGCGGCGGGAGCGGGCTGCCCTATGATGAAACCAAAGCCTTCGCCAGCACTCCAGCGAGCACCGCCCGCCGCCTCAAAAACCTTCAAAACCAAGCCCTCAACTTAACCCTCGTTCCAATCCAGTAACCTACAGGGTCTGTTATTCAGGAGATGTTGCGTCGGATGTCATTGAGGCTTGGGAAGTCGATTGCTGAGAAAGCGACTGGTCCAATAGTAGGCGTTAAGGGAGACGACCAGAATACAGGCTGCGGGCCACCACATGCCTGCAACGCAATCAGGGGGAAATGCTAGAGCCACGCATGAGGCGAGTGCGAGCGAGCGGAATAGAGCTCGCTCCGCGAGCATCTTGAGAAATACGTGTCGTTCGGGGCCGGTCTTTTTGTGGCAGTGCTCCCATAGCTGACCATCAGAAGCGAGTTTCGAGCGGTATGCCCATCGCAGACCAGCAGAAGCGAGTTTCGAGGGGTCTGCGTTAAATCGTTTGATGAGAAAACTGTTGAGAAAGTGATACTCGATAAGCGTCGCGCTCGTAAGCTCAAGAAGATAGCCGAGTAAATAGCTGAAAACGATGCCGAAAAACAACGTGCCGAGACCTTCGGAAAGCTTGTTGTCATGGATAGTATAAATGCCGAGGACCGCAGCGCCGGGCACAAGCCGGGCGATCACGTCGAATTGTAGCTCGGGAATCTTCTCGGGGATTTCGTCCATTAGTAGAAAGTGCTAGCGACGTCTAACATCTGAGTAAGCGGCAACCTTGCCGCCTAATCCGCTATTTGCTTGGGGCACGCTATCGCGCCCATCCTTGCGTGTCCATTGGGTCTTTGTTTCGGAACAGGACATGAGCATCAAGGCGAAAGGCGACAAACCGCCGGAGGTGCTGGTGCCCAATCCCAAGCTCCGACTCCGGGAGCAGTTGCGGGAGGTCATGCGGTTCAAGCATCACTCGCCGCGCACGGAGCCGGCTCAGGCGAGCAGGCCTTTCAAGACCGCGCCGTGAACATCCGTCAGGCGGAACTCGCGGCCCTGATACTTGAAGGTGAGGCGCTCGTGGTCGAGACCGAGGAGGTGGAGCACGGTCGCGTTGAGGTCGTGGACGTGAACGGGGTTTTCCACCGGGCTGAAGCCGAAGTCATCGGTGCGCCCGTAGGTGATGCCGCCTTTGATGCCGCCGCCGGCAAGCCACATGGTGTAGGCGTCCTTGTGATGGTCGCGCCCCGGGTTCGTGCTCTTGCCCTCGTCGTCCGTGCCCTGCCGCAAGGGCGTGCGCCCGAACTCCGCGCCCCAGATGACCAGAGTGTCCTCCAGCAGACCGCGCGCCTTGAGGTCGGTGATGAGGCCGGCCATGCCCTGGTCCACGTCGCGGCACTTGGCGGGCAGACGCGTGGAGAGGCCGGAGTGGTGGTCCCAGTCGGAATCGTAAAGCTCGACCACGCGGACGCCGCGCTCGATGAGCCGGCGGGCCAGCAGGCAGTTGTTGGCAAAGGACGCCGCGCCGGGCTTCGCGCCGTAGAGGTCGAGGACGGACTTTGATTCGCGCGAGATGTCCATCAGCTCCGGCACGCTGGTCTGCATCTTGAACGCCATCTCATACTGGCTGATGCGCGTGGCGATTTCCGGATCACCGACATCGGCGAGCTGGCGTTCGTTGAGCGATTTCACGGCGTCGTAGATGCGCCGCCGGTCCGATTGCGATTGTCCCTGGGGATTGCTGAGGAACAGCACCGGATCACCGCTGGAGCGGAACTGGATGCCCTGGTAGACGCTCGGCAGGAAACCGTTCGCCCAGAGCGTCGTGCCCGCGCCGCCGAGCGGACCCGAGAGGAGCACCGTGTAGGCGGGCATGTCCTGGTTCTCCGTGCCCAGCCCGTAGGTGACCCACGAGCCGAAGCTGGGCCGCCCGCCGCGCCCGAAGCCGGTGTGCAAGAGCATCTGCGCCGGCGCGTGGTTGATCTCCTCCGTGTGGAGCGTCTTCACGATGGCGATGTCGTCCGCGACCTTCGCGAGGTGGGGCAGCAGCTCCGACATCTCCTGCCCGCTGCGCCCGTGCCGGGCGAACTTATATTTCGACCCGGCGAGCTGCATCTTCCCGCCGATGAAGGCAAAGCGCCGGCCCTTGAGCAGCGACTCCGGGCAGTCCTGGCCGTCGAGCTTGTTCAGTTCCGGCTTGTGCTCAAAGAGGTCGAGCTGCGACGGCGCGCCGATCATGTGGAGGAAGATCACCCGCTTCGCACGCGGCGCAAACATCGGATGTTTGGATGCGAGCGGGCTCACGGGCGCGGCCGGGGACTCCCCCCGCAGCAACGAGGCGAGCGCCATCGAACCCAGGCCGAAACCGGCCCGCTGGAAAAACGTCCGGCGCTGGATCAGATCGAGATGTGTGACGGAAGGCATGGCTTCAACCTTTGGAAATGGTTTCGTCGAGATTCAACAGGGCGGCGGCCACGGCATACCAGGCGGCAAACTCCCCGGCGCCCACGCCCGATGGCAGCGCGAACCGGCCGACGAATTCCTTCGCCGCCTTCGCGTCGTCGTTGCGCGCCATGCGCTCGGCAGAGAGCAGATTGGACAGCGTGGCGAGCTCCTCCGCACGCGGTGCGCGTCCGGCAGCCACGCGGAAGGCATGCGTGATGCGCTCGCCGTCGTTTGCCGCCGGCTTCTCGGTGAGCACACGCCTGGCAAAAGCCATCGCGGCCTCGACGTAAACCGGATCATTCATGAGCGTGAGCGCCTGGAGCGGGGTGTTGGAGCGCGGACGCTTCACGCGGCAGGCCATGCGGCTGTTGGCGTCGAAGTTCACGAAGCTCGGATAGGGTGCGCCGCGTTTCCACACCACGTAAATGCCGCGCCGGTATTTCTCGTCGCCGGGGCTGACCACGTAGTCGTAGCGCTCGCCGCCGACCTTCACCCAGAGGCCGTCCGGCTGGTAGGGATGGATGGGCGCGCCGCCCAGCCTGGGATTCAGCAGGCCCGCAATGGCGAGGGCATTGTCCCGGATCATCTCGGCATCGAGACGATGCCTTGGGCCACGGGCGCAGAGGAGGTTCAGGTCATCGCGCGCGAGCAGTTCCGGGGTGACGCGGGAGGACTGGCGGTAGGTCGCGCTGGTCACGATGGTCCTGAGCAGCCGCTTCGTGGACCATCCGTTGTCCATGAACTCCACGGCAAGCCAGTCCAGCAGCTCCGGATGCACCGGCGGTTCGCCCTTCACTCCGAAATCCTCGGGAGTGGTGACGAGGCCGCGACCGAACAGTTCAGCCCAGAAGCGATTGACCACGACGCGGGCGACGAGCGGGTTCTCGCGGCTGACCAGCCAGCGGGCGAGGTCCAGGCGGGTAGGAGCCGACGTGAGGGGGTTCTGACTAGAAGGGGTCTGGGGTCTGGGGTCTG
>JBAYGL010000498.1:0-3763 GCA_041666725.1 Limisphaerales bacterium | reverse complement strand
TACCGTTTCTTCAGCTACGGCGACGCAATGCTGATTGTTTAAGTTTCGCGTTTTGTGCTTCGGGTTTCTAGTTTGCCCTGTCCATGCGCACACGCCGCTCCCTCTCAACTCTCAACTCTCAACTCTCAACCGCCTCCCGTCCCTTTGTGCTGGTGAACATGGCGATGTCCGCCGACGGCAAGATCGCCACCGCCAACCGCGCCGTCTCCACCTTCAGCAGCGCGCACGACCACGATCATCTCTACGCGCTCCGCGCCACCGCCGACGCCGTGATGAGCGGCGCACGCACGGTGGACTTGCACGACTACACGCTCGGCCCCGGCGCGGAGCGGTTCCGCCGGTTCCGCCTTCGTCGCGGCCTCGCGGAATACAACCTCCGCGTCATCGTCTCCGGATCCGGCTCGGTAAATCCCCGCTCGGAAATCTTCCGCCACCGCTTCTCGCCCATCCTCGTGCTCACCAGCAAGCGCGCGCCTGCCACGGCGCTGAAGAAACTTCGCATCGTGGCGGACGCGGTGAAAGTTACCGGCACTGACGAGGTTGATTTCACCGCCGCACTGCGCTGGCTCCGCCGCGAATGGAATGTGAAGCGGCTCCTCTGCGAAGGCGGGGGTGAATTGAACGACGCGCTCTTCCGCGCCGGCCTCGTGGACGAATTGCATCTCACCATCTGCCCGCGCATCATCGGCGGACGACGCGCGCCCACCATCGCGGACGGCCTCGGCTTCACAAAACTCGCCGACGCATTTCAACTCCGGCTCGTCTCCACGAAGCAGGCCGGTGACGAATTATTCTGCATTTTCCACCGCGCCCTGTAGCGACGATCTTCAAGCACTGAAATACATCGCCTGCTCCTCAATCAGCAGTTGAACAGCGAAGGCGCGAAGGTGCCAAGATCGGAACGGGCGAGTCGGCAACGAACCACTCGTGCCCGGTTGGGCCAGCCTTGGCGACTTTGCGACTTCGCTGTTCAACCTCAACTCAACGGCCAGAGACCGCCGGCACGGTGCTGCTTTACGAAGCCGCTGACGACACGCACCAGCTCCTCCTGCCCGGTGTCAAAGAAATGCCCGGCGCCGGCAACGGGCGCATGTTCCACGGTCACTCCCGCCGCACGCGGCCTCGCCGCAAGCTGCTTCACGGCGTCCTCCGGCACGAGCTGATCCGCCGTGCCGTGGGCGATCAGCCCCGGCGTTCGCCACTCGGTGAGGAAGCTGAAGTCCAGATTGTTCGCGGGCGGCGCAACGACGACGAAGCCATCGAACCCGCCTTCACCCACCAGCAATTGCAACGCGATCCAGGAGCCGAACGAAAAGCCCGCGACCCATTTCGCCTTCGCCTGCGGACACTCCGCGCGCAGCCAGGCCCACGCGGCCAGCGCGTCCGCAAGCTCGCCGGAACCACCGGAGAATTCTCCCACGCTCCTCCCAACGCCACGGAAGTTGAAGCGTAGCACGCTGAAGCCCGCGTCTTGAAACGTGGTGAAGAGCGAATAAACCACCAGCGTGTTCATCGTGCCGCCAAACTTCGGGTTCGGATGCAGCACCAGCGCGACGGGCGCGTCTGGAGACGTGGCGCGATGGAAACGTCCTTCGAGCGGACCGGCCGGGCCGGCTATGGTGACCGATGGCATGTCTCGATTCTATACACAGCAGCACGGCTGGATACTGAACACTGCTTACCGCCCTCCCGCATTCGTCTCCACCCAGCGCGCAAAGAGCCAGAGCAGGTCCGCGAGCCGGTTGAGGTAGATGATGATCTCCGGGTTCTGCAACTGACCGGCCTCGTGCAGTGCGCACACCCGGCGCTCCGCACGCCGGCAGACCGTGCGCGCCACGTCCAGCGCCGCGCTGTTCAGCGCCGCACCCGGCGTGGCCCAATCTTTGAAGGTGATGCTTTGCGCTTCGATCTCGGCAACGAGCTTGTCCAGCTTCGCGGTGAGTTCAGCCGTGACGGGCGTGAAACCGTCCTTCGCGTAACGCGGCAAGTCCTCCGTCCCGGTCGCGAGTTCGCCCATGAGCGTCACGAGATCTTTCTGGATGATGAGCAAGTTGCCGCTGACAAACTCGTGCTGCGCCGACGCGCGTGCGAGGCCGAGCGCGGCGTTCAACTCGTCCACAGTGCCGTAGGCCTCCACACGCGGGTGGCACTTGGACACGCGGCGGTTATACATCAGGCCGGTCGAACCGCTGTCGCCCGTCTTGGTCGCGATGCTCATCGTGCTGGAGGGTAAGTCGCGGCGGACGGAGCGCAAGCGCGCTCCCGCGACTTCCTCCTGCTCGTAATCCTGATCTTGATCGTGCTCCCCCCGGTGAAATGAAAGCGGCGCAGGCTTGGGAAGCAGGAGGAAATCCACGCCAACTGCATGCTGACAACGCGCCGCCTCGTTGCTACCGTCGTCCCGGACTGATTATGAATGCCAAGCTGCTCCTGAAAACCGTTTTTCTGCTCGTCGTGCTTTTCTTCCTCGTGCTGATGGGCCGGGAAAACCGTGGCACGGTGGAATTTTCCCTGCCGCCCGTGCTGCCCAAAAAGATCACCCTGCCCTCCGCCATGATGTATTACGCATTTTTCGCCGTCGGGGTTGTCACCGGCACCGTGCTGACCGCCGGGGGTGGCAAGGGCGGTGGCGGTGGCGGTGGCAAATCCGGCAAGTAATCCGTGAAGGCCTGCCTTTGCCTTGCTGCGGCCCTGACATTCTGCACTGCCATTGCCCGCGCGCAGCCCAGGCCACCCGCAGATACATGGGTCGCCGACCCTGTGCTCCATCCCCGCGGACTCGCCACCAACGCACTGCGTCAGGACGCCTTCGCCTCGCTCCGGGCCGGGCTCCTTGCCGAGCAACTGAAAGTCCGCTGGCAGCCCGCCGCACCCGCCGCGCAAACGCACGTCGCGCTTCATTACAGCGCCGACGCACCCGGCCACTGGCCTGCGCGTGACTGGCGCACGCTGCCGATGTCGCAACGCGGCACGGTCTGGGAAACCACGCTGCCGGTGGACGACCTCGACATCCCGCTGGTCTATTTCATCAGCGACGAGAGCGTGCCCCCGGCGCTGCTCTCCCCCATGCGCGTCGTCTCGCCGCGACTGGCTGGGATGGAAAAGCCCTCGCGGGTGTTCTGGCCGTTTCTGGACGGCTTCGAGGAAGGCGTGTCCGGCTGGGAATCTGTCCCCGTGGAAACTCCGACACTCAAGACTTCACCGCACGCCCACGACGGCAACGCGGCGCTCTCAGTAGCTCTGCCCGCCGGCAAACGCTCAGTCACGGTGAGCACGCCGCGCGTGCGGAGCTGGCACTACTCGCATCAGCTTGCGACCGGGCTGCGAGTCTGGCTCCGCGCGCCGGGCGGCAGCGGGCGCGCGCGTTTCTCACTGCACGCGAATGCGGGAACGACAAACGCGGTGACGGCCACCTCGACCATCGAGGCTGAACTGGATGACAAGTGGCGGAGGGTGGACCTGTCGTTCATCTCGTTTCCGAATTTCCCCTTCTCCAGCACGGATGCGTTCAGCATCGAGTTCACCGGCGACGGTCCACGCGAGTTTCTTGCGGACGACTTGCGGCTGCTGGGCCGCTGGAAGCTGCCCGGCGACTAAAACCACTTCGCCACGTCAGGCACGGGGCCGGGGTGGTCGAGATGATGCATGACGTCGGCCGGCGCGGCGGCGACGCTGTAGCTGTGGCGGTAGTCGGCCTTGGTGAAGCGCTGCTCGTAGAGTTGCTCGAAGACGGCGAGGAGGCGGTCGTAAAAACCGGCGGTAT
>JBAYGL010000497.1:0-3784 GCA_041666725.1 Limisphaerales bacterium | reverse complement strand
AGGAACGGCACCCGCCAGCCCCACGCGAGGAACTGATCCTCGGGCAGCGAGGAGAACAGGTTGAACACGCCCGTCGCCAGCAGCAGCCCGACCGGCACGCCCGCCTGCACCCAGCTCGCCTGCAGTCCGCGCTTGCCGGCGGCACCATGCTCCACCGCCATCAGGACCGCGCCGCCCCATTCGCCGCCGACGCCCAGCCCCTGCACGAAGCGCAGCGTCACGAGCAGCGCCGGCGCGAGCATGCCGGCCTGCGCGTGGGTGGGCAGCACGCCGATGAGAAATGTCGCCGTGCCCATGATCATCAGCGTGGTGACAAGCATGGACTTGCGCCCGAGCTTGTCGCCGAAGTGGCCGAAGATGATGCCGCCCAGCGGACGTGCGAAAAATCCGACGGCGTAGGTCGCAAAGGCCGCCATCGTCCCCGCCAGCGGCTCGATGTTCGGGAAGAACAGCTTGTTGAACACCAGCGCCGCCGCCGTGCCGTAGAGGAAGAAGTCATACCATTCGATCGTGGTGCCGATGAAGCTGGCGAGCACGACACGGCGGACGGAGGCGCCGGGGCTTTTCACGGGATCCATGGCCGGCATGATTTGACCTGGTCTCCTGAATGGCAAGCCGCGGGAATTGCGCATCACTGCGCGCTTGCCCCGGCTCCGGCTCCAATTTACAAACACGCCATGCCGCGCAAGCTCTCGTCACTCGCCCCCGCCTGGTGGGATTACACCACGCTCGACACCGACATCATCGAAGCCGCCGCGAAGCTCACGCCGGAGAAGCTCTTCAAGCTCTCCCGGCCCGGCTTCAAGGTCGTCTTCTACGACACGCTGGAGGATTTCTACTGCGCCGAGGCGCTCGAATACATCCACGCCTGGAAGCAGGCCACGCCTGACAACCCCGCCGGCATCTGCGGGCCGATCGGGCCGACCGAACAGCTCCCGCTCGTCGCGCGCATCGTCAACGAGATGGGGCTCAAGCTCCACGACGCCCATTTCTGGGGCATGGACGAGTGGGTGATCGACGGCAGGTCCGTGCCGGTGACGCACCCGCTGTCCTTCGAGAAGTGCGACCGCGAAATGTGCTTCAACCGCATTGACCGCAGGCTCGTGATGCCCGACGTGACCCTCCATTTCCCGAACGCCGACACCCGCCGCTATCGCGCAAGCTGGGATGCGGGGGCGCGCTGCGTGGTGATGCAGGGAGGCCAGGGCGACATCAAGCACTGGGCTTTCAACGATCCGCTGCCGCGCGCCGGCAAATACAGGAATTCCCCGCCGTCACCCGCCGAGTATCGCAAGCTTCCGACCCGCGTCGTGAACCTGCACCCCGTGACCATCGCGCAGAACGCGCGCACCAGCGGCGGCGGCAACGTGACCCTGGTGCCCACGCAGGCCGTGACCGTTGGTCCTGCGGAAACCTGGAAGGCGGAGAAGGTCTCCATCTGGCACGCCGGCTGTCATGACAACCCGTTCGGCCAGCGGCTGACCGCGTTCATGATCGCCAACCGCATCGTGGACAGCGCCGTGCCGATGTCCCTGCTGGCCGACCATCCGAACGTGCAGTTCAACTACTACCGCAAGGGCATCGGCTCCTGCGCGGTGGAGATGCACTGAGGAGAATCAATTGGTCACAGAAAAGAATTAACCCCGGCCTGTGACCGGCAAAGCAGTTCCTCGTCATCTCGATTGGCAGTCCTTGTTATTGCCTGCCCGGCTCCGGGCGGGGGGGGGGACGCAGCAAACGCCTCGACACGAGCGGTGCTTCCGCATCCAGGAGACGCGGTCGGCCGCCCTCCGGCTCGCGTTCTACCGAACATCTGGCGTAATTGATATCACTTCGCAACCTCAGGACCGTCCTTGCGGGTCCGTTGACTCTTGGCGGGGGAGCCATGTCAGTTCCGTCGCCGTCGGCCGGGGAGGTTCGGCCGGGGGCTCAGGGGAGGTGACGAAATGAACTGGAATCTGCCGGGCGCGCGTCCGCCGTCGCCACGCCACTTCGAGCGTGGTCGGCCTGGTCGGCCGGGCCTCTGGATATGCGCGCGCCATGTGAGTCGAGTTGTTCGACGAAAGCATTCCGTCTCAATCTTCGAAAACGGCGACGTTGTCGGGGGTTTTTTGTTACGACCGACGCGAGTGATGCCCTGTCGCATCGGCGAACCGCCCGGCAACGTCGCCTGGGACCACCGTTGGTTTGGTCGGGCAAAGCTGTCCGTGGGCCTGCCCCGGCTGCTCGCGGGCGACGAGCGTCTGCCATTTAGCAATGGCCTTGCCAGCGGGGATGAACACGGGTTTCGACTGATCTGAGAGCGGTTTTCAAGGATTTGAACGAAGGCAGCCGCTGAACTCAGGAGTTCACGCGTGCATTCAGGCGCGGCCTTCGCGCAAGACGCATGAAAAGCACGCAGATGCTCGCTCGTAATCCTGATCCTGCTCTTGGAAGGCAGCGCGAGGAGCGGCAGGAGAGGAAACACGAACTTCCGCGTTCCCACCCGACCCTGCGGGTTGCTACCGTCCCGCCCGTGTCGGCTCCCGGCTACAGTCTCGTCACCCTCGCCAACGGCGTCCGCAGCGTCCGCTCCCACGCGGAGGCGGAGACGTTTCATCCTGTCATCGGCCCGGCGGCGGAGGCGGAGGCGCTCTACGTGCGGCAGCTCCGGCTGCGCGGGCGGCTGGCGGCGCACACGGGTGAGTTCGTCATCTGGGACGTGGGCCTCGGCGCGGCGGCCAATGCGTTGACCGTTCTGCGCGCCACGCGCGACCTGCCTTGCCAGGTGCGGTTGATCAGCTTCGACCACACGCTGGAGCCGCTGCGCTTCGCGCTTCAGCATGGCAAGGAACTCGGCTACTTCGGCGGCTTCGAGGAATTGGTGGCCACGCTGCTGGCCGAAGGCGAGGCCGAACAAACCACCGGCCCGCAACGCGTCTCGTGGCAGGTGCATGTCGGTGACTTCCCGACATGGCTCAGACTGGCTGACTCCAACCCGGCGCTGGCTGACGTTCCCCCTCTCCCAGCGGGAGAGGGCCGGGGTGAGGGAGAACGCGTTCTGCACTCCCTTGCGTCTGCTGTTCCCGCTCCGCACGCGATTCTCTTCGACGCCTTCTCCCCCGCGAAGAACCCGGAGATGTGGACGCTCCCGCTCTTCGCCCGCCTCTTCCGCCGGCTCGCCCCGGCCCGCCCGTGCGCCATGCCCACCTACTCGCGAGCCACGCTGCTGCGGGTGACGTGGCTGCTCGCGGGCTTCCACGTCGGCGTGGGCCACGCGACCGGCGAGAAGGAGGAAACCACCCTCGCCGCGAACACCCTCGACCTGCTCGACGAGCCGCTCGATCGCAAATGGCTCGAACGCGCCCGTCGCTCCACCAGCGCCGAGCCGCTCCATGAGGCGAAATATCGTCAGGCACCGCTCACGGACGAGACATGGGAGCGACTCCAGGCGCATCCGCAATTCGCGTGAACGAAGTTTTCACAGCGAAGACGCCAAGTTGCGAGGAGGCCAAAAACCTTCGCGCCTTCGCGCCTTCGCTGTTCACCTCTCTCTCCGCCCGCCGCTCCACCAGCGCCGAGCCGCTCCACGAGGCGAAGTATCGCCAGGCACCGCTCACGGACGAGACCTGGGAGCGGCTGCGGGCACACGCGCAGTTTCAATGAAACCAGTTGAAACAGCGAAGGCGGGAAGTCGCGAAGTGAACAGCAGTCTTCGCGCCTTCGCGCCTTCGCTGTTCAATTCCACCCCCGTCCTCGCCCTTGCACCGATGCAGGACGTGACGGACCTCGCGTTCATGACGCT
>JBAYGL010000496.1:0-3814 GCA_041666725.1 Limisphaerales bacterium | reverse complement strand
GCCCTTCATCCTGCGCACCGGCACCAGCCCGGACTACGCGCGCAAGCGGGTGAAGGACCACCTCCTGCGCTTCATCGCCCTGCACGAGATGCTCACCACCACCCGCGTGGACGAGACATGGCTCAACCGCATCGAGTGGCTGGACAACCTCTTCCCGGAGGTGAATTATCGGTATTGGGCGTGAGGGAATGGCCGGTGACTGCGCGGCTAACGGCCAATTTTCTGCGCATCCTTCGCCAGCCTTCAGGCCGTTCGCCCGTGACACCTCACTTCACGCAGTCTCAGTTTCAAATCACATCCAGCAACGCTCGACAAACTGGTTCCAAAAAACTTTGACCTAATCCTTTCGCTCGCTAGCCTTCAACCAGTTTAAGTGAAGTCGAAATCTCCACCGCTGCTGGCTGCTGGAATCTTGGCGCTAGGCCTCACGATGCTTTCGGGTTGTGGAATGGCCCTCAAGACGATGGACTCGGCCTCGACAACCGGCCTTATTCAGGAGGCTGGCCCTTCCTTGAAACTCGAGAATCAAGTCGTGGAGCTGACCGCGCACTTGGAAACTCCGCAGCAGCCGGATGGCACCGGTGTGATGGTGCTGAAACTGACGTCAACGGGGGGGGGTGAATGGCCTCCCGGCTATCGCCTGTCGAGCATTGGCTTTCGGCCCCAGTCCGCCAGTTACTATTTCAATTACATTGACTTGGATCCGTGGGGAAATCCCACGCGGATCACCCGGCAGAGCGCGCTCTCGCTTCAAATTGAGAAGGGAAGCAGTTCCTTGGAGGCCCGCTTCCGAATCCTGAGGCTCGTGGCCAACAAGCCTTACGAGGTTCTGGTCACGTTGCGTGACGCAACAGGGAAAGTTCACCGATTGGGTGTTCGTTCCATCGGACGCGACTAAGGCTGGCACAATAACTCTGACTGGAAGCCATGAGACCGCGAATCCTGAATCCTGAATCCCTAAACGTCCTCCTGCCATTGCTCGCCGCAGGAGTCCTGATTGCGGTGGCATCCGGTTGCACAAGCGTCGCCCAGGTCGGCTTGGACTATGCGACGACCAAGATAATTGATGGTTCAGGATCGTCCGTTTCTCTGGATGGTCAAACAATCACCCTGAGCGGGTGGCTTGAGCCTCGCACCGACCGGTCCGGGGCGGGAGTGCTGGTGGTCGGATTGAAGTCTTCCGGAACCTGGCCGCAAGGATGGCGTGCAGCTCAGTTTTCTTTCCGTCCAGAAGGGGCTTCGCAGTCTTTCAGTTTCATCGAGATAGACACCGATGAAAGCCTGCTGCGGGCCATTGGCCCCGATGTCTTTCAGCCAAAGATCGAGGAGCGTGACGGCACGAAGTATTTTCGCCTCCAACTGAAATCCATGGCGGAGCGTCCTTATGAAGTGTTGGTGAGCCTTCGTCATGTTGAAGGTCGGCGCGCGAACCTAGCTTTACGGTCGGTTGCCAAGAAATCCTGATGGCCAGCGGAAAGATGGGGGAAGCCCTTCTAAGGTTTCTCACTCGACAGGCCGGATCACGTCACGTTGACCACGCTCACGGCGCTTTCGGGGCCGTCGCCACGGGAGTTGCGGGGGATGACCTTGTATTCGTGCGCGCCGGCGGCGAGGCCGGTGGCGTCCGGGGCGCGGCTGTGTCGGAGACCAGCCGCTGCGCATTCAAATACCGAGCTGATCCGAATTTTCGCGCTGATCCACACTTGGCAGAACAGCTGCGGCTAGGGCTTTGCCCATAGCCGCGCTCCGGTTGCTCGTGTTTCCAACGCCTCACCCCTGCACCGTGGGTCTGGGTCACTTTTCCGGGCGCTTCTGGAACTTGGTGCGCTGCATCGCGCCCCAGCCCTGTTTGCGGGTGAGGAACTGCCAGATGCCCTCCAGCCGCCAGAGGTTGTTAAGCTGGCGGTAGCCGAAGTTTTCCAGCACCGCGCTCATCGCCAGGAGCGCGAGGTCGCGCGGGCGCGTGGTGCGCGTCACCATCATCTCCAGCAGCAGCGAGCTGGCGCTGAGGAAGACGCCGTAGGTGAACGTCAGCGCCAGCCACGCGAGGAAGAAGTGCGGCGTCACCTCGCCCACGTAGAACGAGAACGGCACCAGCAGCAGACCGGCCAGGTCCACGACCGGGCCGATGATGTCGAAGAGGAAGAAGTAGCCCATGCCCAGCGTGCCGGCGGGGCCATACTTCGGGTTGAAGATCATGTCACGGTGCTTGGCCAGCGTCTGCATCATGCCGCGCTGCCATCGGGAACGCTGGCGCCTCAAAACCCCCAGCGTCTCCGGGGCCTGCGTCCAGCACACCGAGTCGGCCACAAAGCGCATCTGGTATTTCTGGTCCCGCTCGCGGAAGTGCCGGTGGAGCTTCACCACGATTTCCATGTCCTCGCCCACGGTGTCGTGGCTGTAGCCGCCGACCTTCACGACGGCGGAGCGTTTGAAGAGGCCGAACGCGCCGGAGATGATGAGCATCGCGCCGAGCCGGCTCCAGGCCAGGCGCGCGATGAGGAAGGCGCGGATGTATTCGATGCTCTGGAGGAGCGGCAGCGGACGCGCGGGCAGCGCGATCTCCACGACCTGCCCGGCGCGCACGGTGCAGCCGTTCACGATGCAGATGCGCCCGCCCACGGCGATCATCTCCTCCGGCTCCTCGATGAAGGGCCGCATCACCTGGAGCAGCGAGTCGTGGTCGAGCAGCGAGTCGGCGTCCACCGCGCAGAAGAGCGGGAAGCGGGAGAGGTTGATGCCCGCGTTGAGGGCGTCGGACTTCCCGCCGTTGACCTTGTCCACCACGAGCAGGCGCGGCAGGCGCGGGGTGCCGTAGAGGGCGAGGATTTCCCCGTGCGCCACCTCCGGATGCCAGACGCGCTCGATCTTCTGCAGGCCCAGCGCCTCGATGAGCACCGCCAGCGTGCGGTCCTTCGAGCCGTCGTTGACGACGATGACCTCGAAGTCGGGGTAGTGCAGCGCGAGCATGGAGCGGACGTTCTCGACGATGGTCTCCTCCTCGTTGTGCGCGGGCACGAGGATGGAGATGGGCAGCGCCACGCCGCTGGTGAGCATCCACCACGGGTCCGAGAGCGGGGCGCGGCGGCGGTGGTGGCGCAGCTCCAGGTAGGCGACGACGAGCTGCCAGAGATAGATGACGCTCTGCACCAGCAGCAGCGCGAGGATGCAGCCGTTGATGAACCTCAGGATGGACCAGAGGAAGGTCATGCGGCGGGAAGCACGGGAGCAGGATCAGGATTAAGAGCAGGATTAAGAACCGAACGGAAGACATGCGAACTTTCCCTCCTGCTCGTAATCCTAATCTTAATCCTGCTCCTCTCGTTCAAGTTCACACCGCCACCCCCTTCTCCCGCAGCAACCCGCCCGCGATGTCCGCGGCGCGCGCGGAGGTGCTGTGCGCGGCCTTGATCAGGGCCTGAAAGCCGGACTCGCCCAGCTTGAAGAGCGCCTCCGCCGCGTGGAAACGCACCCACCAGTGCTCGTCGCTCAGCAGGTTTTCCAGATGCGGGATCGCGGCGTCCGAGCCGAGCTGGCTGGCGCAGTGGGCGGCCTGGGCGCGGACTTCCCAGACCGGGTCGTCGAGCGCGGCCAGGATGGCGTCGAGTGCGCGCGGGTCCACGAGCACGCTGAGGGACTGCATGACCGCGAGCCGGAGCGCGACGGGCGCGTTTGGAGACGTGTCGCGCGCGACGAACTCGGGGCCCCGGCGGCCCTTGTGGCCGTGGTGGGAGGCCACGGCGGGATTTCGAACCGGCGTGTGAAACAGCTGCAACAGCCCGGGCACCGCGCGCGGATCGCCGATGTGGCCGAG
>JBAYGL010000495.1:0-3825 GCA_041666725.1 Limisphaerales bacterium | reverse complement strand
TCGCGGGGGTGCGCATGGCGCGTCACAAGATGTTCTTCAACCCGGCCAAGGCCATCCGCGAACTGGGGCTCCCGCAGACTCCCCCGCGCCAGGCGCTCGCCGACGCCGTGGAGTGGTTCCGGAAGAACGACTGTTTGAGGCACTGACCCGAACGTGGTTGCGATACGGGCGTGGCTTGAAGTCTCAAGGCACCTTGGGATTCATCTGTTTTCGGAAGCCGGAAGCGTTTCAGCCTTCGGAACTCCACGCGGCATGGAGGCCGCTCCCGGCCACGGGCTACTTCTTTTCCTTCGCATACCGCTCGTAAGCGGCGGCGATGTCGGCGGCCTTCTCGTCCCCCTTGTGAAGGACGAAGCGATGGTGAAGGAAGAGTTTTTCACCCTTCTTCAACGTGTGCGGCCCGTTCGGATCGTTCTTGTCGAGCGTGCCAAAGCAGTTGGCGGTGAAGAGGCCGTAGGTGCGCGCGTGCCAGCTCGTGGGGTGGCGGAAGCTCGCCGGGTGGTTGAGGATCGCCACGCCGAGCGTTTCGCCCTCCACGGGGCCCGAGTAGTCGGCCCACGGGGCGCGCTTGCTCCACGCGTCCTTGTCCACCGCGCCGGTGCTGGTCACGAGGCGTCCGCCCAGCTTCGTGTCCACGGCCATGCTGTGCGCCACGCGGATGCTCAGGCCGGCGTCCTTCGAGTCGCCGAAGGTCACGTCGCCCCCGGTTGCAACAAACTCCTGATCCCAGTCAATCAGACGCGTGTCGCCCACAACGCGGAAGGTGAGGGTGCGGATCTCGGTGACGGACTTCACGCCCTTGGAGTTCACATAGTCGTTCTCGCTGACGATGACGGCATGGGTGGCGTCGGCGGAGACATTCTTGAAGGCCCGGTGCTTGATGGCGCCCATCTTCGCAAGGGTAACCTTTTGTTTTTCGGAAAGTTTTTCGTCGGGAACGTTGGCGGCGAAGCTGTTGCGCTCCATCCAGGAATCGGAGCCGTTGATGTTCTCGTGGCCGAAGTAGATGCCGCGGTGGTGCGGGTGGTCGGTCTTCTCGCCCTCAACCTTCTGCATCGGGTAGGCACGGGTCATGGATCTGCCGGTGGGTCCGTAAACCGGATACAGGTAAGGCTTGTTCACTTCGCCGATGACATATTCGGCAAAGGGCTGGCCGCCATGCTTGATGACAACGCCGACGGATGATTGATCGGCGGTGAAACCCCTGCCCGAAGCGGATGGGTGCGTGTCCCCGCTCGTGGCGCATCCGGCAAAGGAGAGGCCGGCCAGAAGGCCGAGGATCAGAGTGCCGACGTCGGGGCGAAAATGGCGGCGGAAACGGGCAGGAGGCGTGTGCATGGTGTAATTGTGTCGGCGTTGGACGGAGGAGGAGAGGAAAAAGTTCGCAAAACATTTGGGCACCGGCGGTGCGGGGGGAGTTGAACCCGAACTCCGAAGCAGAGAACGCGGAGGAAACGGTGATGGGGCGGGGCGGCGTTCACGCCGCAGAGAGCCCCGGGAGCAAAAGTGTGCTGGAACCACCACTGGCTGGCGCACGCTTCTGCGGCCTGAAGGCCGCGCCCCTCGCCGGCGGTTGGCGTCCGCTTCGGAGTCCGGATTCAGACAAACTTGCCGGGGTTCAGTATGCCGCGTGGATCAAGGGCGCGCTTCACGGCACGGTGGATGTCGCGCACGTCCTCGTTCGCGGCGAGCGGCCACCACGGCCTCTTCGCCAGACCGATGCCATGCTCACCGGTGATGACGCCGCCCCAGGCGAGGATCTGGCGGAAGAGCTCGTCGAGCGCGGCATCGGCCCGGGCGCGGCTGCCGGGCTGCGCGTAGTTCACCATCACGTTGACATGAATGTTGCCGTCACCGGCATGGCCAAAGCACGCCACCGGCAGGCCGTGCTTCTTCTGCAAACGCGCGGCGAACCTGAACAGTTCCTCCAGCCGGCCCCTCGGCACGGCGATGTCCTCGTTGAGCTTCGTCAGCCCGGTGTCGCGCAGGCTGTAGCTGAACTCACGCCGAAGGCCCCAGAGCGATTCGACGGCGGCGGCCCCGATGGCGCGGTTGACGAAGACCGGCTTCTGCCCGGACACGAGCTTCTCCACGTCGGCCAGTTCGCCGCGGACAGACTGTTCCTGGCCGTCCAGCTCCACGAAGAGCATCGCGCGGCAACCGGCGAGCTGCTCGCTCTTCGTGCGCTTGTAAGCGGCGGCGAGCGTGAACTCGTCGGCAATTTCCAGCGCGCAGGGCAGAAAGCCGGCCTTGAAGATGGCGGCAAGCGAACGCGCCGCGCCGCGCGTGGTGTCGAAGCCGACACCGAGCAACGCGCGATAAGGCGGGAGCGGCAGAAGCTTCAGCGTGGCCTCGGTGACAATTCCCAGCATCCCCTCGGAGCCGACGAACAAGCGGTGCAGGTCGAAGCCCGTCTTGTTCTTGTGACAGCGGCTGCCAAGTCGGACGAGGCGGCCGTCGGCCAGCGCCACCTGCAGGCCCAGCACGTAGTCGCGCGTGACGCCGTATTTGAGGCAGCGCGGTCCGCCGGCATTGGTGGCGATGTTGCCTCCGAGCGAGCAGTCGGCGCGGCTGGCGGGGTCGGGCGGATAATAAAGACCGCGCTTCGCGGCGGCCTTTTGCAACGTCGCGGTGAGGACGCCCGGCTCGACGACGGCCGCGAAGTCGCGGGCGTTGATTTCCCGGATGCGATTCATCCGTGCGAGCGACAGCGCGATGCCGCCCCGCACGGGCACGCAGCCGCCGACGTAGCCGTGGCCCGCGCCGCGCGGCGTGACAGGGACGCGGTGCTCGTGCGCGATGCGGAGCACGGCGGCGACGGCCTCGGCGGTCTTCGGCAGCGCGACGATGTCCGGCAGGTGCGCGGCAAACCACTTGTCACCGGCATGTGCCTGGCGCGCGGCGTCGTCGATGCGGAGTTCATCGGTTGCGAGGACGCGGCGGAGAGCTGTAAGGATGGGACGGAGGTTCATGTGAAAAGAAGGAGCAGGATTACGATCCCCGGTTTCATTCCGCACTCCCACGGTCGCGCACCAGCTCAAGCGCCAGTTCCGCCTCCACGTCCGGCACTTGCACGCGAATGCCGCCCGTAGCGAGCGAGTAGCCCTCGATGCTCAACGGAGACAACTCCTCAGCCACGAAGACATGCAAGCCGGCGGCTTCGAGGCGCGACCGGATGAGTTGCGCTTCGGCGAGGTTAAAACTGGTGAAAACCGTGACCAGCTCCATGACTCAGGCGGGGTTGGCGCTGGCGGTGCCCGGCGTGGTTTTGGGATCGGCGAAGACCATCGTGCCGGTGGAGCTCTGGAGCAGGCTGATGACCTGCACCTCGATCTGCTGGCCGATGAATTTCTGCGCGTTGTTCACGACGACAAGCGTGCCGTCGCTCAAATAGCCGACGCCCTGTCCCTTGTCCTTGCCTTCGCGGGCGATTTTGAGCGTCAAGGCTTCTCCCGGGAGGATCACCGGCTTCAGCGCGGCGGCGAGCTCGTTGAGGTTGACGTGTTTGACGGACTGCAGCTCGGCGACCTTACCGAGGTTGTGGTCGTTGGTGTAAAGGCAGGCCCCGAGCGACCTGGCGAGATGGATGAGTTTGGCGTCGGTTTCCTTCTCCTCGATCACCTCGGCGTCGTGGATTTTCACCTCGTTGCTCTTGTTGCGCTGGAGGCGCGCCAGCATGTCCAGACCGCGCCGGCCGCGCGCGCGCCGCAGCGGATCGGCGGAGTCGGCGATGAACTGGAGCTCCTTGAGGACGAAACGCGGCACCACCACGATGCCCTCCAGAAACCGCGCATCGATGAGATCGGCAATGCGACCGTCGATGAT
>JBAYGL010000494.1:0-3825 GCA_041666725.1 Limisphaerales bacterium | reverse complement strand
TGCTGCAAACCAACTACGGCAATCCGATCTATCCGGGCGGCGGCAGCCGTCATTTGTCAGGCGGTTTCCCGACATCTGAAGAGGCGCTCAAGGCATGGGATAAGTGGGTGGAGGCGATGGCAACGCGCTACAAGGGCCGTGTGCGCGACTGGGAGATGTGGAACGAGCCCAACAACAACAAGGCGCACACGCCCGAAATGGTCGCGGACTTCAACATCCGGACGGCGGAAATCATCAAGTGTGTGATTCCCGATGCACGCATCGCGGGCGGCGTGCTGAACTCGCCTGTGCCGTCCTATGCGGAGGGGTGGCTGAAGCGCGTGACGGCGCTTCAAAAACAGTCGCTGTTCTCCTCGTTCATTTACCATGGTTACACGCGCAATCCTGACGTGGGCCATTACGAGAATGTCGAGAAGCTCAGGGAACTGTTCCAAAAGCATGCGCCGACGATCAAGCTGTGGCAGGGAGAGGCTGGCACGCAATCCGAGTATTGCCTCGGCGGCGCATTGAGCAAATATCCCTGGACGGAGTTGACGCAGTCCAAGTGGCAGCTCCGGCGCATGCTAGGCGACCTCGGGCACGATGTCGGGTCACTGGTCTTCTCCGTTGCGGATCTGGATTACAACCGGTGGGACGGCTTCCAGTTGGGCGACATGGACCGTTACGGTCTGGTCAAGACCGACAAGCAATACCGGCTGCTCAAGGTCAAGACCGCCTACTACGCCGTGCAGAACCTCGTCGCCGTCTTTGACGACACGCTCAAGCGGGTGCCGGATTATCCGTGTGAGGTCCAGTGCGCTAAAGCGACGGCCTTCTACGCCTACAAAAACAAACAAGGCGGCCAGCCAGTGCTGGTGTTCTGGGACAAAAGCGCTGTGCCGTCGGATCAGAACGACACCGCGTCCGCAACCTTCACCATCGCGAAAGGTGCATTCACCGAGCCGGTCTGGGTGGATCTGATCACCGGCGGCATCCACGAGATTCCAGCAGACAAGATCACGCGCGACGGCGACAGGCTCATCTTCAAAGACATCCCGCTCTATGACGCGCCGGCGTTCATCGCCGACAAGAGCTTGGTGATGAAATAAGCAGGAGCATGACCATGAAGTGTTTGGCCATTCGCAGTCTGTTATTTGCAGTTCTGACGTTGCCTGCATGGGGCGTGGGCGAGTTGAAATGGGCGATGGATTCGGAGGCGGGCCGGTTTACCGTGCGTCGCGTGGAGGAGAAGATGGAATGGCGGGGCGAGGCGCTGGCGGAGGTGGGGTATTGGGACGCCGCCGGCAAGGAATGGTCGAAGATGCTTACGCCGGGCGAAAGTTGGAAGATCGAACGCCAGGCGACCGAACGCGGATGCCATCTCGTGTGCCGACAGGATGAACTGGGCTTCTCCATCGCGTTGGACTTCGCCGCGGATGGCGACGTGTTGAAGGTGGGCGTGCCGTCGGCGCACGTCGTCGAGAGCGGCGGGGCAAGGTTGAAGACGCTGCGACTGCTGCCACGGTTCGGCGCGGCGAGCGAAGGCGACGAGGGGCATCTGGTCATCGCGCAACAGTCGGGGGCGCTCTGCCATTTCCGCGACAAGAAGCCGGGCCAGCATTTCGTGTCGGTCTATCAGAGTTCCTGCCAGTGCCCGATGCCGTTGTTCGGCATGGTGCGCGGCAAGAGCGCCGTGGCGGGCATCATCACGGGCGGGCAATTCGATGCGCGGGTTTGCGTGAGCACCTGCTGGGGGCCGCAAAAGCAATACGCGATTGATCTGGTGTTCACTCTGCGGTCGTTTCGCGACGAAAAACGGCTGCCGGACGACGTGACGGTGGAATACCATTTCCTGCCGGCGGCGGAGGCGAACTGGATCGGCATCGGCAAGCGTTACCGCCAGCTTAACTTCACGCGGCGCGGCATCCGTCCATTGCGCGAGCGCGCCGCGGCATCGCCGGGATTGGCGTATTCGGCCGGCGCGCTGGAGGTGCGGATACGGCTGGGCGTGAAACCGGTGCCTTGCGAGGTCAAGGAGCAGACGCCGGAGACGGAGCCGCCGATGAGGGTGTTCTGCGACTTCGACCGCGTGCGCGACATCCTCGACGAGTTTTACCGCCAAGGCATCAAGAACACGGAGTTCTGCCTGGTCGGTTGGAATCGAGGCGGCCATGACGGGAGGTTCCCTCAACTTTTCCCCGTCGAGCCGAAGCTCGGCGGCGAGGCGGCCTTGCGCGCCACGATTAATCACGGCCAGTCGCTCGGCTACCAGATGGTGGCGCACGATTGTTACGTGGATGCGTATCGCATCTCAGAGGACTGGAGCGAGGAGTTCCTCCGCAAGAATCCCGACGGCCAGCCGCGCAAAGGCGGAGCCTGGGGCGGCGGCCAGAGCTACAACGTCTGCCTCGCGCGGGCCCATGAGTTGTTTGCCAGGCGCAATCTGCCTCAGACTCGCGCTCTGGGTTTCCAGGGGCTGCATTACTCCGATGTGCTCTCCATCATCGGTCCGTTCCCCTGCT
Source organism: Limisphaerales bacterium (assembly GCA_041666725.1). GTDB lineage: Bacteria > Verrucomicrobiota > Verrucomicrobiia > Limisphaerales > SXTU01 > SXTU01. The sequence goes on along the minus strand of JBAYGL010000494.1, from coordinate 1,324 downwards.
ACGACGCTCGGCATCCGCAAACGCGCCGACAGGACGCCGAGGCAGCTGTCCGCATCCTTGCGCTGGCGCAGAAAACGTTCGGCGGCGTGCAATCGGAAGGGTCGCTCGATTTCACAGCTCCAGTGCTCGACCGCTTGCTCTACGTGGACTGCGACAAGTGGCTGCCGCTGATGAAGCGCCCCTACGTGGACACGCTCGTGCCGCTTTTCGAGACGGTCTATCACGGCACGTTGCTCTACAGTCTCTCGACCGACACCGTGAACACGCAGCCGGGCGAGGCCGGTTACCTGCGCAGCATCGAATACGGCGCGGTGCCGCTGACGTATTTCTACGGCCACTTCGTGCTCGATCCGACGAAGAACTGGCTCGGCAAAAACGACTACCGCTACGACGACCTGGCGGGCCTGAAACAAATCGTGACCGACCTGCGCCGCGTGTATGACGACGTGGAGCGGTTGAAGCACTTGCAGATGGAATTCATCGAAGGCCATCGCCAGCTCGCCGCCGACGTTTTTGAAACCACCTACAGCAACGGTCAGCGCGTCGTGGTCAACTACCGCGAACACTCTTACGCATTGCCATCGGGCGAGACGGTGCCGGCGCGAGGTTATCAGCTGCTGGTTGCGTCCGGCGTTCCGGCTCCAGTTGCGCCTCCGGATCTCACGGCCTTCATTTTGACTCCCCCCGCGCGGTCTGAACCCCGTTTCAATGGCGCGGCGGTGTTCGGCGTCCGGCCAGGCAGTCCGATTCTCTACACCTTGGCCGTGGCAGGACAGCGGCCGATGTCTTTCGCGGCCGAGGGATTGCCTGACGGCGCGTCCTTTGATGCACGGCGGGGGCTGATCACGGGAACAGTCCTTCAGCGCGGCACCTGCCGTGTCATGCTGCGCGCGGAAAACGCGGCGGGACGGGCGGAGCGGGAGTTGAAACTCGTGGTCGGGGACACGTTTGCGCTGACGCCGCCGATGGGCTGCAACACCTGGGGCGGTCTCGGCCCGTCTGTCAGCGAGAAGGGCGTGCGGGCTTCGGCTGAGGCCCTGGTTAAGTCGGGTCTCCTCAACCACGGCTACTGTTACGTCAACATCGACGACGGATGGCAGGGCGAGCGCGGTGGACCGCACCGCGCGATCCAGCCGAACGACAAGTTCGGCGACATGAAAAGGCTGTGCGACGATCTCCATGCGCTGGGATTGAAGGTCGGCAACTATTCAACGCCGTGGCGCACCAGCTACGCAGGTTTTGTCGGCGGTTCGAGTGACAGCCCGGACGGGACCTGGGCGAAGCTGCCTCCGGGGCCGAAGAAAGGGTGGACACACGGCACCTG
>JBAYGL010000493.1:0-3828 GCA_041666725.1 Limisphaerales bacterium | reverse complement strand
GCTCGCCGGCATCGTCGCGCAGAGCGACCCGAACCATCCGCCCATGCCCGGACTCAAGCTCACGGCGCTGCGTCAGGTGAAAATCCTCGGCACGGCCAAGCCCGGCGACACGTTGCACATCCGCGCGGAGGTGCAGGCGCGGCTGGGCAACTTGGTGCAAGCCAGCGGCTCGGTGCGCCTGCGCGACCGCGTGCTGCTCCAAGCCGACGTGACGCTGGCCGGCCAGCCAGCCACGTAGTCGCCGAGGTGACGAGGGTCAAGACGCCCGGCCAGCCGGCCAACTCCCTTCTGGACAATTTACGTTCGCAAATTCAGGCTGCGGCTAGGCCAAAATCATCTGTCAGCATGAGACTTCAGCACTTCGCACCCTTTCTCGCCGCAGCCTTTTTTGTCGGTTGTGCGACGAGTCCGATTTCGAACTCGGAGGCAAAAGAGGTGGGGCAATCACGCCTTCTTTCCAATCGTTATGGAAACAAAAGAGAGAACTGCGGGGAGGTTTTGGTGAAGCGAGACAGGGGAATTATGGGTTCAGCCTGTTCATCCCGGGTGTTTGTCAATGCCGAGGCGGTTGCGGACCTGCGTGTCGGGGAGAAGGTAACCCTTTTTCTGCCGGTTGGTGACCATATCATTAGCTCGAAACCCAACGGGATATGTGGTGGCGGTCTCGCGGAAACGAGCGTTTCCGTTGTTCTGACGCGGCCCATTTCTCTGCGCATCCGCTACGGGTCTAACGGTGACTACACCATTCAGCCAACGGCGTTCTAAGACGTATCCGCCAGCCACACAACACGGTTACGTGAGTCGCTCATACGGAACCAGATCGAGTGTTCGACTTGCAAGCGAGTGTCAGCCGCAGCGAGCTTTTGCATTTGAACCGGAAAAATGAAGCACCTTACTCAGGCGCTGATCGTTGCCTTGGTGATTGTTCCAGTTCTCTTGGGCATCTATCGCGGAACGGAAGAAATGGCGATAGCTACAGGTGCAATCGTTTTAGCACTCTTCTTTGCAAATCTCGATAAATTTTCGCGGTTCAAGGGTGCGGGCATCGAGGCAGAACTGCGGACGGCCGTAAACGAGGCGTATGCCGCGATTGAGCAGTTGAAGGAATTGGGCCTATCCTTGAGTAGTCCGATCGTGGACGAATTAGCGATCTCCGGGAGGTTTCTCCAGTATATCCCCCTGAAATTTAAATTGGAGCGAGTCGCAAAAATCGTGGAGACGTTAGAAAAGCTTGGCGCCTCGGAAGCCGAAATAGAAAAAGCCTGTTCCACCATCTACCAGCGCGTCGCAAATGACCACATGAGGGGCGTATTCCACACGCTTCTGAGTTCAAACCCCGAAAAGAAAGCGCTGTTTGAAGGACTCGAAGACGGATAGATGGACGACTGGGACAAGATCAAACTCGCTCAATTTATTAAGGACAACGGCCTCATGAAAACTTCAGAGGCTGAGGAGTGGATTCAGGATCTTGAATACTTCCTCGAGAACCGAAAGCTGAGGAGAGATGATAAGTGGCAGAGCTAACAATGCCTCCCTCCATGGTTCGAAGCCTACGCGCCCTACAGCGCGTGGTTCTGCTCAGAGCGAAACTTTCCCCTCCATTCCGCGCGCGAGAGCTTGCCACGGGCGTTGACGGTGAGGGATTCCACCAGCCGCCATTCGCGCGGGATTTGCCAGTCGGGGAGGAGGGTGTGGAGAAATTTCCGGAGTTCCTCGGTTGAAACTTCCTCCCGCGTCGAAACCACCGCCACCATTGGGGAGATCAGCGTGCTGCTGGCAGAAGTGACTTTGGCGGGCAGCACCACGTAAGAATCGGTTGCTCCGAGCCGAACGGTCGAATAGGTTGCACGCGAAAGGAAAATTCCACATGAAAGCGCTGACCCCGATCCGTCCAGACAGACATTTCATCCTCGCCCGCTTCTGCTTGTTCGCTGCCGCCGTGTTCCTGACGGGCTGCGCCGGCACTTTCCGGGAAGTAAGACCGCAGTCGATGGGTGCACCTCCGGCTCAAAAGCCTTCGACCCTCATTCTGGGCGAAATCAAAATCACCGACAGCCGGGTCGCAAAGATGGAGGCTGAATCCTTCGCGCATGCCCTGCGCCGTGGCGTGAACAACTGGAGCCTTACGAACAAAGTGTTCCAGACCATCGAAACAGCGACACCTGAAACCAAACCGGCACCGAACAGCATCGTGTTGACCGGCACTGTGACCGAGGTTGAAAAAGGGAGCCAGGCCATGCGCTTCATTGTGGGCATGGGTGCTGGGCAGGCACGCCTCGTGGGCGACTTCAAATTGTCCGATGATTCAGGAAAGACACTGGCTGCGTTCAAGGCGCGCCGCTCCTACCTTGGTGGCGTCGGAATCGGTGGGCTGGACATGCTCAGCACGGAGGAAATGTTCCTTCGCTTGGGCGAGGTGGTGGCCGAGACGACGAGCAAGTGGCTGCAGGGAAAGAAAGTAGATTAGCGGTTCAGCGGCGGGCTCGTTTCATGATGATGTCGTCAGGCGTGATGCCTGCGAATTCGAATCCATCCTTGGTGAGTCCGTTCATCGCGAGGTTGAGGTAAAAGGAACGTTCATCAGCCCGGTCTGGCTTCGTTGATTTCCGAAGCTCAGGCCCGATAAATTCTACGTGCCCACCGGGTCGGATGACATGGGTGTTGTCGCGTCCCGCCCAGCGAATCGTGACGTATTCGTAGGTTGGCTGGGTTTGAGTCTCTGCCGCGAATAGCTTGGAAGCCAAAGCGGCTCCGAAAGCTACGAGGAAGATTCCAATGATGAGGTTCTTGGGGTTCATGGGATTTCGTTGGTGACTACTTCTTCTCCGGAGTGGCTTTCGGTAAATCAATGGTGAAGCCGCCAGATTGCTCGTTGAGGTCGAAGACAACCCGCTTTGGAATCTGGTCTTCTTGGCTGAACCAGCCGCCGGTTTGAAATGCCTTAATCTGGACGCGTTGGTTTGGCTGAACCGGATAGCACTTGATCACGTAATCCCTACTTCCGAAGTTGTGGAAAGTTCCGTCCCTGTCTCCAAAGACCTTCAGTTTGAGAGGCGTTTTACCAACGGTGTCGCCGTTCACCTCAATTCGAGCCCCAGGCTCGCTGCACTCAATTTCGATTTCGTAAGCGATGGTTCCTTGCGGGCCTCGCTCCACACGCCCTCTGCCGGAGGTAGCGCAGCTCAGTGCAATCAAGGGAATCAGTAAAATCAAGAATCGGTGTGCTTTCATGTGAGCGACTGGGAACCAAGCGTCTGACGGGTGCAAGTCTTCAATCGGTTGGCCATTTCTCCCGCCACTCCGCGCGCGAGAGCTTGCCGCGGGCGTTGACGGTGAGGGATTCCACCAGCCGCCACTCGCGCGGGATTTGCCAGTCGGGCAGGCGGGTGTGGAGGAATTGGCGGAGCTGCTCGATGGTGACTTCCTCCCGCGTGGCAACCACCGCCGCCACTTCGTCACCGCGCGCGGCGTCCTCGCTGGGCAGGCCGAGCACGAGGCATTCGCGCACGGCGGGGTGCGCCAGCAGCGCCTGCTCGATGGTCTCCGGTGCGACCTTGCGGCCGGCCACGTTGATGAGATCTCCGGCGCGTCCGCGCAGGAACACGCCGCCGTCGCGCAGCTCCACGAGGTCGCTCGTGCGGAAGATTCCGCCGCCCAGCCGGGCGTCCGGCTCCGGCCAGTAGGTTTCGGCTACATTCGCACCACGCACGAGGAGACAGCCGTCCTCACCACACGACAAGTCAACGTTCCGCATCGCCGTGCCGGCAAACGCGGCATCCGTTCGCGGTGTATCGCTGGCGTCATAGGCGATGCCGCCGCATTCGCTGG
>JBAYGL010000492.1:0-3835 GCA_041666725.1 Limisphaerales bacterium | reverse complement strand
CCCCAATGCCAGTCGCCACCGGAACGCTTACGCGGCGCGGGCTGCTTGAACTTCGTGTAAATCTGCACGGGCACACATTTAGCCAGAGCGGGGACGGCTTGCCACGGCATTTGCGCGGCAATCTGAACCGCGCCCGGGTGCCGCGACAATGTCACTCCGCGGCGATCATGGCGGCCAAGCAGGGGTTTGTGCCGCGAGCGATGGCGCTGGCCGCGAGGCCCGGGGCTTTGAAATCGCGCTCCTTTGTGTTATCGCTCCGGCGATGACCCGGTGGTGCCAGCTCGTTTGCGGCCTGTCAGTGTGGTGGCTGACCGGAGCTGGCGCGTCCGCCGCGACGGAGTTTCTGCTCCAGTCCTGGCAGATTGAAGAAGGACTGCCGCACAACATCGTCAACCAGGTGCTTCAGGATCACACGGGTTATCTCTGGGTCGCCACGTCGGGCGGGCTGGTGCGTTTCAACGGCGTCGAGTTCAAGGAATTCCCCCTGCCCACCGCCACCGCCGACCGCGTGCAGGGCGTGTATGGCCTGCACGAGGACGCAGGGGGCGCGCTGGTGCTGCTTGCTGCGGGGAGCCGCGTGATGCGGCTCAAGGATGGCGCGTTCACCCCGCACCCGGCCAGCGGCGCGCTGGACGGCAGGAGCGCCACGACGCTCTTCGTCGAGCCGCGCGGCGTGATCTGGGTGGGCCATCAGGGCAACGCCATCAAGCGCTGGGAGGACGGGCGCTTGGAGACCTTCACCAGCGCCCAGGGGCTGGGTGGCTGGGGCATGTATTCCTTCGTGGCGAACCGGGACGGCGGCGTGTGGATTGCGAGCGGCAGCTTCCTGGGCGAATACCGCGACGGACAGCTCGCTCCCTTCCCGGGGTCCGCCGGCACACAGCTCAGGATTGCCGCCAGCGGCTCCGGCGGGCTGTGGGTTTGTGGGCGCGAACGCCTGCAACGGCTCGACTCGGGTGCGCTCACGACCGTGACTGACGCGCTGCCGTGGGCCGGAGCGGCGAATGTGCAATCGCTCTTTGAGGACGACGAACGGGCGCTGTGGATTGGCACCGACACGCGCGGGCTGTTTCGTTTCAAGGACGGGAGGTTTACCAGCGTGCCGGTGTCGCATCCGCAGGTGATGGCTGTCTGCCAGGACCGCGAGGGCAACGTCTGGGTCTCCACGCGGGGCGGCGGCCTGAACCGCGTCCGGCCGCGTCCGTTCCGTCTGTTCGACGCAAAGTCGGGACTGGGCGAGGACGTGAGCCATTCGGTGTGCGAGGGGCGGCCCGGCGAATTCTGGTTTGCCAACCGGGGCGGCGGGCTGGCACGGCTCAAGGACGGACGCGTGGAAATTCTCTCCCAGCACAAGAACTGGCCGCCGCTGTTCGTCAACATCGTCTGCCCGGACGCACGCGGGCGCATCTGGCTGCTCGCGGACACGGGCATCCACCGCGTGGAAGGCGAAACGGTGCGCCGCATGGAAGGCGCACGGAGCGGCGTGCGTGCGCTCTTCGTCGCGCGCAACGGCGACGTGTGGGCGGGCGGCGAGGATGCATTGCTGGGCCGCTTCCGGGGCGACGCGTTCCAAGCCTTCACGGAAGCCGACGGCTTCACCGCCCGGCAGGCGCGCGCATTCGCCGAGGACCTGGAGGGCCGCGTCTGGATTGGCACGGCGGAAGGCGAGTTGTTCGCGTTCCACCACGACCGCTTCATCCGCTACACGACGCAGGACGGCCTGCCCGGCGCCGCCATTCGCGTGCTTCAAGTGGACGCGGGCGGCGTGTTGTGGGCGGGCACCGTGGGCAGCGGTCTGGTGGTGCGGCAGGACGGGCGGTTCCAGCGGCTCACGAGCGAGCACGGGTTGCCGGCGGATTACGTCTCGCAGGTGCTGGAGGGCGGCAAGGGGCGGATGTGGTTTGGCTCGTATCGCGGCATCTTCCACGCCGCGCGGCAGGAACTGCTCGACTGTGCGCGCGGCAAAACCCGCCGCGTGAACGCCGTCACCTTCGGCAAAAGCGAGGGCCTGCCCGGCGTTTCGTGCCTGGGCGAAGACCACCAGCCCGCCGCGTGGCCCGGCCGCGATGGTCAGCTCTGGCTGGCCACGCGCAAGGGCGTGCTGGCGATTGACCCGGCGGTGGAGCGACCGAACACGAATCCGCCGCCCGTGCTCATCGAAGAGTTCCTGCTCGACGGCCGGCATGTGGACGCGGGCGCTGCGCTGAAAATCCAGCCGGACGCACGGAAGCTGGAGTTCCGCATGGCCGTCCTGAGCTTTGCCGGACCGGAAAAAATCCAGGTGCGACACAAGCTCGACGGGTTTGACTCCGATTGGGTCGAGGCTGGTTCGCAACGCACGCTAACGTATCCCAAGCCACCGCCGGGCAGCTACCGCCTGCGCGTCATCGCGGCCAACAAGGACGGCCTTTGGAACGAGGCGGGGGCGACGCTCGCCTTCACCGTCGTGCCCGCATGGTGGCAGACGTGGTGGTTCATCGCCGCAGCCGGCCTCGGCGGTGCGGGCTCGGTGGGCGGTGCGGTGCGGTTCATCACGCGCCGGCGGTGGCAGCGCCGCATGCAACGGCTGGAGGCGCAACACGCGCTGGAACGCGAGCGCACCCGCATTGCGCAGGACATCCACGACGACCTCGGCGCGAGCCTCACGGAAATAGCGTGGCTGGGCGAACTGACTGAAAAGGATGCCGGCAACCCCGGCGAGGTCCGCAATCAAGCCCGGAAAATCTCCGCCACCGCGCGCGAGACGGTGCGGTCGCTGGACGAAATCGTCTGGGCCGTGCGGCCGGAGAGCGACACGTTGAAGGGCCTGGTCGAATATCTGGGCCGGCGGGTGGACGAGATGTTTGAGAGCACGCCGGCCCGCTGCTGGTTCACCGCGCCCGCCGAGCTGCCCGACCTCCCGATCGCGGCGGAAGTGCGCCATGATTTCTACCTCGCGTGCAAGGAGGCGCTGCACAACGCCATCAAGCACGCGCACGCCACCGAGGTGCGCGTGGAGCTGGAGCTGGCGGGGCCGGTTTTGCGCGCCAGCATCACGGACAATGGCCGGGGCTTCGCTCCGTCGGCCACGCCTCGCGGAGGGAACGGCCTGCGCAACATGAGGCAGCGCATCGAGAACCTCGGCGGACGCTTCGAGCTGCGCAGTGCGCCGGGCCGGGGCACCACGGTTGAAATGACCATCACGCTGAAACAGCGGGTGCCGGCATGAGTGGAGGCAATGACCATGACGCAATGCCCAATTCCCAACGAATGCCCGGGTTCGATGCCCTCCGGTCATTGGAAATTGGTCATTGGTCATTCCCATCCCCCCGTTTGTGCGATGGCCGGGCGCTGCGAACTGGTTTCCAGTTGTCGCCGTGCTTGCCGGCGAAACCATTCCGTCCACGCAGTTGAACGCGGTTGAACCCGGAGCTTCCTCCTGCCCACTCCTCATGTCCTCCGCCAGCCAGCCCATTCGCGTGTCCATCGTGGAGGACGACACCCGCGTGCGCCGCAGCCTCACGCAGCTCATCGAACGCGCCGAGGGCTATCAGGTCGTAAGCAGCTACACCGACGCCGAGACGGCGCTGGCGGAAATCCCGAAGCTCAAGCCCGACGTGGTTTTGATGGACATCCGGCTGCCGGGCATGACGGGCATCGAGGCCGTGCGCGCTCTCAAGGCGCGTCTGCCCGCGCTGCCCATCCTGATGCTCACGGTCTATGACGAGGGCGAGTTCCTCTTCAACTCGCTCAAGGCCGGCGCGAGCGGCTACCTGCTCAAGCGCACCAGCGGCGAGAAGCTGCTGGAAGCCATCACCGAGGCGCGGCTCGGCGGCGTGCCGCTCTCGCGCCAGAT
>JBAYGL010000491.1:0-3859 GCA_041666725.1 Limisphaerales bacterium | reverse complement strand
GCCGACGAAGATGACGATCGTGTTGTCCTCGAAACCGGCCGCCTTCAATTCATCCAGCAGCAGGCCCATGCCGGCGTCCACGCGCATCACTGCGTTGAGCAATCGCGCGGTGGCGAGGTGGTTGCCCACTTCCGGCGGTGCGCCCATCGGCAGCGGTTCCTTGATGTCGGCAGCGGTGAGCGGCTTCTCCGGAAGGCCCGCGATCTGGTCCGTCTCCCGTGTCAGCGGCACGTGTGGATCGAAGAAGTTCACGTAGTAGAAGAACGGCTTGTCCGCCGCCTTCGCCGACGCGAAGAACTCGCGGCTCTGCTCGGCCACCCATCGCACGTTGCGCGTCGCCAGCGCGTCCATCTTCTCCTTCGCCGGCATCCAGTCGAACGGGAACGCCGCCGTCGGCAGGACGTGCAGCTTGCCGATGATGCCCGTGCGATAACCCGCCGTCCTGAGCAGCGCCGGCAGCGTCGGCTGGCCCGGATGCATCGTGAACCCCAGCCCCGCCAGGCCCACCTGCCCGCACTGGTGCGGCCAGCGTCCCGTGAGCAGGGACGCGCGCGACTGGCTGCACGACGATTCCGCGACGTAGGCGTTTCGGAACAGGACGCCCGACGTCGCGAACGCGTCGAGCTTCGGCGTGGCGATGCGCTTCTCGCCGTAGCACGAGAGCAGGCAGCCAAGGTCGTCGGCGGTGATGAGGACGATGTTTGGCGGGCGCGAAACCGTGGCGGACGCCGCAGGTGAGACGAGCACCGTCATCGTGACGGCGGCGATGAATGAGCGGGCAAGGCGGAGGAACGCCGGTTCGTGCTTCATGATGTCAGTTTGGACGGGTCACTCACTTGTTTGCCTGCTTGATGGCGATGGCCGGGAGCATGGCCTTCACGGTGTTGACAATGAGGTCCTCCACCGCCGGGGCGAACGGTGTCGGGCGGTCGTAGGAATCCATCGAGCCATCGACCTCGTAGCCGCCTTCGGCGATGACGCGTCGCGAGGCGATGTAGCAGGTGGCGTCGTTGGCGTAGGCATTGACCCACAGCCGCTCGCCGTCCAGTTCGCGCTTGAGCCGCAGCGAATAATCCACCACGACCTCGCCGGCGAGGAACACCATCGCAAGATCGTCGCCAAAACTCCACGTCTGGACCGGATACGACAGCGTCGTGGGCGGTGCCTGGCCGCGGTCAAGACGGTCGAGCACAACCCGCGCGTAGAAACCGCGCCGGTCCCGCTGCTTTGCGCGCTGCTCCCACTCCGCGCGGGCCGGGAGTTTGTCGAACGGCAGTTCGATGCGCTGGAAACGGCATTGCGGCGTGGCGCGAACCGGCTGCATCGGCTGGGGCAGCAGACGGTCCGCCTCATTGACGATCTCCCTGACGTGCGGCGCGAGATTGGCGAATTTTCCGCGCGGTTCCGGATTCGCGTCCGCGCCGCAGCCGATGGCGATCATGGCCACCGCACCGGGATAGTTCCGCTCCAGCGCGGCCTGCGACGCGCCCGCCCAGTCGCCGTGGATTTGGTTGAAGTCGCTGGCTAGCGTCGTGCAGTGGCAGGCGTAGCTCGTGAAGATCGCCAGCACTTTGCCTTCGGCATCGGTCACGCGCAGCAGCGGCAGCGAATGGTCGGTCGGCCCGCCGGGGTTCACTCCGAAGCCCGTCCATTTGCCGTCTTTCAGCGCGCGGCGGTTCACGGCGAAGCTGACCGATCCCTGATCCCAAGCCAGCCGCGCGGGCTGACGCTTCGCCAGCGCGTCAAGTGCGAGTTGCTCCAGCTTGTCGAGGAGTTGCTCGGAGTAGCGGTCAATGCGCGCCTGGTGCTCCGGCGGAATCGGCTCGCCGAAGATGAACGGCAGCACGCCCTTCACGCATGGGCCGGTGTGCGTGTGCGTGGCGCAGACAGCGAGATGCGCACGGTCCACTTTCGTTTTCTTTGCCAGCCGCTCGGCGAGTTGGTCGGTCAACCACCCGGGCACGCCGACGAGTTCTGCGGTGATGAGCACCGATGGCCCTTGCTCGTCGGTGCCAAAGGCGAGCGCCTTGGCGGAAATCTTCTGTGCGATGCCTTCCGATTCAGCGCGACGCCCGGCGTAGCCGCTGAGGCGAATCGGTCCATCGGGCGTAATATCCACGCGCGCCACGCCGACGGGCAGCAGCGGGCCGGGCGCGGCGGCGGGCGTCAATTCAGCCAGTGCGCGACCGGCGGTGTCGCGGACGAAGCGGCTCTCGTCGCGCGTCGCATTTCGCAGCGCTGCCAGCGCAGGCCGCGCCTTTTCATCAATCAAGTCGAGCACGTTCACCGCCGCGACGCGCACCCACTCGCTTTTGTCGGTGAGCAGTTCCGCCAGCACCGGCACGGCTTCACGCTCGCGGCCCAGGTTGCAGAGCGCATGTGCAGCGACGATGCGCACGTTTGGCGACGGGTCTGTCAGCAACTTTGCGAGCGCCTCCGCCGCAGGCTGCGCCTTCGCTCCGAGCGCCGTCAGAGCCGATGCGCCCCAGTAGCGCACAGCGCTGTGGTTGTCCTTCAACGCTTCGATCATTTGCGGCAACGCCTCGACGCCATGGCGCGTCAGCTCTGCCGTCTGCAACAGACGTTCAAGCGGGAAGGCTTCGGTGCGCCGCGCAATCTCGTAGGGCGACGAACCTTCCGAGCGCGCACGCATGTCGGCTTCAGGCAGCAGGCTGAGGTCGCGCGTGTCGCGTTCCCACTTCAGGTGCGCCTCGCGCATCCGCTTGAGCACGGGTTCGTGTTCCGCCATGCCGACGAGGTTGCGCGTTTCATGCGGGTCCGATTGGAGGTCGTAGAGCTCTTCCGCCGCCTTGGTCGGGGCCATGAAGTGCGCCGCCGCACCCGTGAGCTGGCCCGCCGCGCTGAGGCGGCGCAGCTCCTTCATCGTCGGGAGCAGGTCCATGTATTCGATGGGCTGCGCGAACGGCAGGTGCGGCAGGTAGTTGCGGTGATACTTGAACCGCTCGTCACGCACCGTGCGCAGCATGTCCACGCGCTCATCCATGCGGTCGCGGATGCCAAAGACGTATTGGCGCGGAGCGCCCGCCTGTTCACCAAGGAACGGCACGCCCTGCAGGTGCGCGGGGATTTTTTCGCCCGCAAGGCTCAACACCGACGGCGCGAAATCGACGAGACTCACCAACCGCTCCACCGCAGTTCCCGGTGTCGCCGGCGCGAGGTGACGCCATTTCTCCGGGAAGTGAACGATCAATGGCACCTGCAACCCGGCCTCGAAAATCCACTGCTTCGCGCGCGGCAGGCCCGCGCCGTGGTCGGAGAAGAAGAACACGATGGTGTCATCGGCCAGCCCGTCGGCCTGAAGCTGCGCGAGCAGATCGGCGACCTGGTAATCCGCCGCGGTGATGAGGTCGTGGTAATTCGCCCAGTCACGGCGGACGAGCGGCGTGTCGGGATGCCACGGAGGCACGGTGACTTTCGCCGGATCGTGCCGTTGTGCAGCCGTGAGGCGCTGCGTGAGACGCGCGAAATTCTCCGGCTCCGCGCGGATGCGGCTCTCGTGCGTCACGTCGGGGTGAAAGGCGCTGAAGAAGGGCTGGCCCGGCCTGCGGTTGCGCCAGTGCGCCTTGCCACTGGATTCATCCCACACGTCCTTCGGCGTGGCGAAGTTGTAGTCTTGCTTCGCGTTGTTCGAGCAGTAGTAGCCCGCCGCGCGCAGATACGCCGGGAAGCAGTTCACCGACGGCGGCAACGTCGTCTTGCAGCGCATGTGCTGTGAGCCGAGCGACGACGGATACATCCCCGTGATGAGGCCCGAGCGCGACGGTGCGCACACCCCGGCGACCGAGAAGCAGTTCGCGTAACGCACACTGCGCGCGGCGAGGCGATCGAGGTTCGGCGT
>JBAYGL010000490.1:0-3870 GCA_041666725.1 Limisphaerales bacterium | reverse complement strand
TTCACCTCGGGCCGGATCCGCACCAAGCACCGCGCGGACTGGACCTACTGCCGCGTTGAGGTGCGCGCCAGGCTTCCGCGCGGCCGGGGCATGTGGCCCGCCATCTGGATGCTGCCCACGACGGACAAATACGGCGGCTGGGCGGCCAGCGGCGAGATTGACATCATGGAACTCATCGGCCACGAACCGCACCAGGTTCATGGCACGCTCCATTTTGGCGGCAGATGGCCGCGCGACCAGTCCTCGGGAAAGCCTTTCGCGCTGTCCCGGGGCACGTTCGCGGACGACTTCCATGTCTTCGCCCTGGAATGGGAGCGTGACGTTTTCCGCTGGTATGTGGACGGCCAGCTTTTCTCGACGCAGACCCGGTGGCGCACCGAGGGCGCGCCGTTTCCTGCGCCGTTCGACCAGCCGTTCCATCTCATCCTGAACCTGTCCGTCGGCGGCAACTGGCCGGGCCCGCCGGACGCGCGCACTGTTTTTCCGCAGAGAATGCTTGTGGATTACGTGCGCGTCTACCAGCGGACGCCGTGAGGACCGTTCATCGCTGAATTTTCCGCGTCTGGAAGCAGTCGGGCAATCAGACGAAATTCTCCATGAAAAACCAGATCATCACCCTCCTCGCCCTCGGCGCTCTCACGTTCACCGCCCCGGCGGCTGAAAAGAAAGCACCGGAACCTCATCCCACCACGCAGACATTCTTCGTTTCCGGAGTCCAGTGCGACGCCTGCGTCGGCAACATCACGGAATCCATCCGCAAGGTGAAAAGCGTCACCAAGGTTGAAGGCCTGACGTCCGGCAGCGGCTACGTGAATGTTTCGTTCGACTCGCACAGGGACAGTTTCCACCAGGTCGCGCAGGCGATTGCCGCCGCCACGCCCGCGCACAGTCAAAAATATGCCGCCACGATGAAGATCAAGATTCCCGACTACGCGAAGGGTGACAACGCGGCGAAGGTGGACGGCGTGTTCGCCAAGTCGAAGGACACGGTGACGGTGAAGACCATCGACAAGGACAAGGGAGAATTTGAGATCAGCTTCCTGCCGCTGACCGTGGATGCGGGCAAGGAAAGTCCGCAGGGTTGGAACGGTGGACGCTTCGGCCACCCCATTCACGATGCGCCGCCGAAGGGCTTGGGACTGGCGTTCAGCATTGTCCGCGAAGGCGCTCCTGCTGCGGCGAAGGCCCCGGCAAAGAAGAAGAACTAGCCGAGAACTGTCATTTCGATCACTCGACCACGCGCTGCCGGCCTTTGGCCGGCAGCATTTTTGTTGGCGAGCACGCCGGCACCGTGCCCGGACGGCGGGGGTGGTGGCTGGGTTCCCCTTCACCAATCGCAGTGATGTTCCGTTTTAAGGACTGGTTCACAATTGGCGGCTTCGGGCTTGCCACGGTAGGGCTCGTTGTTACAGTCCGCGCGCAACACGGCCGCCGATAAGGCGGTTTTTTGTTCCACCAGACTTTAACCGGCAACGCGCACTTGTGAAAATCTTCACCGGCACCTCCAACCGGCCACTCGCGCAGTCCATCTGCGACTCCATCAACATGCCGCTGGGCGCCTGCACGGTGGATGCCTTCCCCGACGGCGAGACGTTTGTGAAGATCGATGAGAACGTCCGCGGTGAGGATGTTTTTGTGGTGCAGTCCACCAGCCCGCCGACGAACCACAATCTGATGGAGATGTTCATCATGATTGACGCGCTGCGCAGATCGAGCGCCAAGCGCATCACCGCTGTCCTGCCCTTCTACGGCTACGCGCGCCAGGACCGCAAGGACCAGCCCCGCGTGCCCATCACGGCCAAGCTGGTCGCCAATCTCATCGTCGCCGCCGGTGCGAACCGGGTGCTCACCATGGACCTGCACGCACAGCAGATTCAGGGCTTCTTCGACATCCCGGTGGACCACCTCTACGCCGCGCCGGTGATGTATGACTATTTGCGGACGCTGAACCTTACCGACCTCGTCGTGGTCAGCCCGGACGTGGGCGGCCTGAAGATGGCGCACGCTTATTCGGAAGTGCTCGGGTGCGGCCTGGCCATCGTGGCCAAGCGCCGCAAGAGCGCGACGGAGGTCGAGTCCATCGCGGTCATCGGCGAGATTCGTGGCAAGAACGTCCTGCTGGTCGACGACCTGACCGAAACGGCTGGCACGATCACCACCGCTGCGAAGCTGCTCAAACGCAAGGGGGCGAAGAAAATTTACGCCTGCGTCTCCCACGCGATCCTCAATCCGATGGGCGTCGACCGTCTTCGAAATTCTAAGATTGACGAACTTATCACGACTGATAGTGTCCTCCGCCCTGCCCTGGACGGGGTGCCGATAAAGACGCTGTCCGTGGCCGGGTTGTTGGGCGAAGCCATCAAACGAATTCACAATAATTCGTCGGTGACCTCGCTCTTTGAATTTAAGGGCGGGCGGACGAGCTGAAATGAATCAGCGCGCCGCCCGAAGTAGAATCTGACATGAAATCTGTTGCCATGAACGCGCAGCCGCGCACGGCGGTCAAGCACTCCGCCGTTAAGAAACTTCGCTCCACCGGTGTCATTCCCGCTGTGATCTACGGACGCCTCGCGCCTCCGCAGAACCTGGAACTCAACACCCGCGAGTTCGGGGACGCCATCGCCCACCACGCCAGCGAGAACATCCTCGTTGACCTCGCCGTGAAGGGGGACCAGCGCCCTCAGCGTCTCGCGCTCGTGCAGGAGATTCAGCATCACCCCTTGTCCGGCCACGTCCTCCACGTGGATTTCCATGAGGTGGCCCCGACGGAGCTGGTCACCATCAACGTGCCCGTCGAGTCCGTCGGTGAAGCGGCCGGAGTCAAGACAGGCGGCGGCGTGCTCGAGCACGTCCTGTTTCGTCTCAAGGTCCGCGCGCTGCCGAAGGACCTGCCCGAAGTGATTTCCGTGGACGTGAGTTCGCTGGAAATCGGCAAGGCGATCCACATCGGCGACATTCAGGCGCCCGCCGGCTGCGAAATTCTCGGCAGCAAGGAACTCACCGTCCTCGCCGTCGCCGCGCCGGTCACGGAAGCCCAGGAAACCGCCGCTGTTGCCGCTGCCGGAGAAACGGCCGCCCAGCCCGAGATGATCAAAGAGAAGAAGGAAGAGGGCAAGGAAGGCGCCGCCCCTGCGAAGGAAGGCGACAAGAAGGCGGACGAGAAGAAGCCCGCCGAGAAGAAGAAGTAAGCCCGGGCGCGCAGCCCGTCCCCGCGCATGGAGAATCTGTATCTCATCGTGGGGTTGGGCAATCCGGGCCCGGACTACGCCCAGACGCGCCACAATGCCGGGTTCCTGCTGGTCGAAAGGCTGGCGGACCGGTGGCGGGCCAACTGGGAAATGGAACGCAAGTTTCAGTCCCGGGTTGCCAGGACCGAGCGGGACGGACGCCGCGTGTTGCTCGTGCAGCCGCTGACGTTCATGAATTTAAGCGGCGAGGCTGTCGGTGCCGTGTGCGGTTTTTACCGGGTGCCGCCGGCACAGGTGCTGGTGGCGGTGGATGATGCGGATTTGCCCCTCGGGGAAATCCGACTGCGGCCCGGTGGCAGCAGTGGCGGGCACCACGGGCTGGAGTCCGTGGAGCAGCATCTCGCCACGCGCGAGTATCCGAGGTTGCGGATCGGCATCGGCCGGCGTGATCCGGTCGTGCGGGAGATCACCGGGCATGTGCTCGGCAAGTTTGGCGCGGACGAGAAAGAGCTCTTCGCGCAGGTGCTCGCGCAAGCGGGCGAACAAGTCGGGTGCTGGCTCGGAGCCGGCATCCAGAAGGCAATGAGTCAGTTTAACGGGCCGGTCAAAAGCCAGCCCCAGCAGAAAGACAAACCGTGAATCGTTACGAAGGCCTGTTCATCCTGAACACCGCTGGCAAAGA